>DASTYT010000109.1 GCA_035764725.1 Candidatus Methylomirabilota bacterium
GTTGATGAGCAAGGTGTCGTGCTCGGCGAGCGGGATGGCCCGGCCGGCCCCGAACACCACGCCCGCCGCCGGCGGCGCGTCCAGCACGGCGGCCCGGCGCGCGTACCGCGCGACGATGGTCAAGGAAAGGCTGGGCACCACCGTGTCGCCGGCCTCGAGGAGTAGCGGGAGGCTTCTCACCACGCTGTCGCGCGCGGTGGTGATGTTGGCGGCGCCCTCCGCGGCCGCGGCGCCCCGGATGGTCGGCGTGGCGCCGATGAGCGTGTCGAACCGCTGCGCGACGCCTGGACGCGGGTCGAAGGCTTGAGGTCCCTGCGCGAGCACGGGCACCACCACGTTCCCCGCGCGGCGCATCGCCGCCGCGAGCTCGTCGTCGCCGGCGCGGGGCGCGTCGAAGAACACCGCGAAGGCAATCACCCGCGCCCCTGCGGCGGCGAGCGCGTCCACCGCATGCGCGTAGAGACTGCGCGGCCAGGCCGAGAGCGGGCCGTAGGTGCCCAGGAGGGACTGATAGCTCCGCTGATCGATGCCAACGATGGCGGTGGACGCCGCCGGCCGCATGGGGCGCGCAGCGAAGAGCAGATCGGTGGCCTGAGCGCGCAGGGTACCCAGCACGTCTGCCAGCGTGGCCGCCCCGAAGAGCGCGGCCACCACGGTGGCAAGGAGGCCATTGGCCAGCAGGCGACGGCGGGCGCGACGTGACAGCATAGGCAGCCCTGCCCGCCGGTCAGCGCAGCGGCCTGAAGAACTCCCGGATCTCGCGCGCGAGCGCCTCCGGCTCCTCCATCGCGGCGAAGTGGCCGCCTGACGGCATCACCGTCCAGCGCTGGATGTTGAAGACCTTCTCGGCCCACGGCCGCGGGGGCCGCACGATCTCCTTGGGGAAGGCCGCGTAGCCCGAGGGCACCTCGGTCCGCGCGCCGTCGGGGAGCGGCCATTTGCTGTGCAGACGGGCATAGTAGGGCCAGAACGACGAGCCGATGGCGCCCGTCACCCAGTAGATCGTGATGTTGGTGAGGAGCTCGTCCTTGGTGAAGCGGCGCTCCACGTCGCCGCCGCAGTCGCTCCACGTGCGGAACTTCTCCACGATCCAGGCGGCGAGACCCACCGGCGAGTCCGTGAGCCCGTAGGCGAGCGTCTGGGGCTTGGTGCCCTGGATCATCTGGTAGCCCGTCTCCTCCTTGAGGAAATACCCCAGCTCGTCGAGGTACTTCTTCTCCTCCTCGGTGGGCGCGTCGGGCCGCGCCACGTCACGGCGCAGCGGCAGAAGATTCATGTGGATGCCGGTCAGCTCCTTCGACCGCCGGAAGCCCAGCACCGCGGTGATGAAGCCGCCCCAGTCGCCGCCCTGGGCGCCGTAGCGCGCGTAGCCCAGGGTCTCGGTCATCAGGCTGCCGAACACGTCCGCGATCTCGGGGATGCCGAAGCGCGGCTGGCCCGGCGCGAACGAGAAGCCGTAGCCGGGCAGCGACGGCGCCACCACGGTGAAGGAATCCCTGGGGTCGGCGCCGAAGCGCGCGGGATCGGTGAGCATCGGCAGGATCGTGTGGAACTCCCACACCGAGCCCGGCCAGCCATGGGAAAGCAGCAGGGGCATCGGCTTCGGTCCGCGCCCCTCTTCATGGATGAAGTGGACGTCGATCCCGGCCACCGGCGCGGTGAACTGCCGGAAGCGGTTCAGCTCGGCCTCCCAGCGCCGCCAATCGTAGCGCTCGCGCCAGTAGGTCGTCAGCGCCTTCACATAGGAGAGGTCCGAGCCGAACTGCCAGCCCGCGCCCGGCGGCTCGTCGGGGAAACGCGCGCGGGCCAGCCGCTCGCGGAGATCGGTGAGGACGGCGTCGGGCACCGCGACCGTGAAGGGGCGGGGAGCAGGCATGGTGCGATCCCTCAGAACACCGGGTTCTCGACGTAGTGGCCCCACACCTGGCGGAGCCGCGCCACGATCTCGCCCATGGTGGCACGCGCCTTCACCGCCTCGATGGTGAGGGGCATGAGGTTGGTGTCAGGATTCTTCGCCTCGACGGCGAGGCGCTCGAGTAATTCGCTCACCCGCGCGTTGTCGCGGCCCGCGCGCACCGCCTTCACGCGCGCCACCTGGCGCGTCTCCACGTCGGCGGCCACCTTGTGGATGGGCACGGGCACCGGCGCGGGCGGCTCCGCAAACATGTTCACGCCGATGAGGGGCTGCTCGCCGGAAGCGCGGCGCCGCGCCGTCTCGTAGGCGGAGTCCGCGATCTCGCGCTGGAACCAGCCGGCCTCGATCGCCTTGATGGTGCCGCCCATCGCGTCCACCTTGTCGAGGATCTCGAACACCTTGGCCTCGATCTGGTTGGTGAGGGCCTCCACGTACCACGAGCCGCCCAGCGGGTCCACGACCTGCGGCACCCGCGTCTCGAGCGCGATCACCTGTTGCGTGCGCAGGGCGAGCTTCATCGCCTCCTCGGAGGGGATCGCGTACGCCTCGTCGAGCCCGTTGGTGTGTAGCGACTGGGCGCCACCCAGCACGGCGGAGAGCGCCTGGTAGGCGGTGCGCACCACGTTGTTCATCGGCTGCGCCTTGGTGAGGGTCGCCGCGGCGGTCTGGCAGTGGAAGCGGAGCCGCATCGACTCCGCCTTGGTGGCGTCGAACCGCTGCTTCATGAGCTTGGCCCAGATGCGCCGGGCCGCGCGGTACTTCGCGACCTCCTCGAAGAAGTCGGCCTGGGCCACGAAGTAGAAGGCCAGGCGCGGCGCGAAGTCGTCCACGGGCACGCCGGCGCGCGTGACTTCCTCCACGTAGGCGATGCCGTTGGCCATGGTGAAGGCGACCTCCTGCACGGATGTCGCCCCCGCCTCGCTGATGTGGTAGCCGCTGATGTTGATGGGGTTGTAGCGGGCGAGGTTGCGCGCCGAGTACACGATCATGTCGCGCATGATCCGCATCGACGGACGGATGGGGAAGATCCACTCCTTCTGGGCGATGTACTCCTTGAGGATGTCGGCCTGCACGGTGCCGGAGAGGCGGTTGAGATCGAAGCCGCGGCTCTGGGCCAGCGCCACGTACATGGACAGGAGGATCCACGCCGACGGGTTAATGGTCATGGACACGGAGATCTTCTCGAGGTCGATGTCCGCGAAGAGGGCCGCCAGGTCGTCGAGGGTGTCGATGGCCACGCCCTCGCGTCCCACCTCGCCGATGGACTTGGGATCGTCCGAGTCGTACCCCATGAGCGTGGGCATGTCGAAGTCCACGCTGAGGCCGGTCTGCCCCTGCGCGATCAGGTAGCGGAAGCGCCCGTTGGTGTCCTCGCCGGTGCCGAAGCCGGCGATCTGGCGCATGGTCCAGAGCCGGCCGCGGTACATCGTGGGGTATGGCCCGCGCGTGAACGGATACTGGCCGGGCAGGCCGATCTCCTCGAAGGGCGTGTCCGCGATGTCGGCCGGCGTGTACACGCGCTGCACAGGCAGGCCCGAGAGCGTGCGCGCCTCCGTCACCGTCTCCGGCTGGCGCTGGAGAAAGCCGCGCAGCTCGTTGCCTTCCCACGCCGCCTGCAGCTGCCGCGCCCGCTCGATCGCGTTCCGGTCGAACATCGTCGTCCTCCTGGCCTTTCGGGCTACGCCTTCGCGTTGTGGAGCGAGGCGAGCAGGGCCCGCGCCGCCGCATGGGGCCCCAGCTCGCGCCGCGCCACCCGCGCCACCAGCGGCGCCATGTGCAGCGCGGGATCGCCGATCGCGCGGGCCAGCGCCTCGTGGGCGATGCGGAGCACGCGCTGCTGCGCGCGCTTGGCCCGCCGCGGCTCGAGCGCGCCGCCGGCCTTGAGCTCGTCCATGTGCGCGCCGATGGCGTCGAGGAGCGCGTCCACGCCCTCCTCGCGCGCGGCGACACACGACATCACCGGCGGCACCCGCACGCCCTCGCGCGCGGGCAGCAACGTCAGCATCGCGCGCAGCTCCGCGATGGTGCGGTCGGCGCCCTCGCGGTCGGCCTTGTTCACCACGTGGATGTCCGCGATTTCGAGGACGCCGGCCTTGATCGCCTGCACGTCGTCCCCGAGGCCGGGCACGCTCACCACCACGACGGTGTCGGCGGCGCCGGCGATCTCCACCTCGTCCTGGCCCACGCCCACCGTCTCCACGAAGATGGGATCCCGCCCCGCCGCGTCCATGAGGTCGATGGCGTCGGCGGCGGCGCCCGCGAGCCCGCCCAGCGCCCCGCGGGTGGCCATGCTGCGGATGAAGACGCCGGGATCCAGGGCGAGGTCGTTCATGCGGATGCGGTCGCCGAGGATGGCGCCGCCCGAGTAGGGCGAGGACGGATCGACGGCGAGAATGCCCACGGTCCGCCCACGCTGTCGGGCCACGCGGGCGAGAGCGCGCACCAGTGTGCTCTTGCCACTGCCGGGGGACCCCGTGATACCGATCACGTGGGCCCGTCCGGTCTGGGGATAGAGCCGCTCGGACAGCTCCGCCGCGCGCTCGCCGCCCGCCTCCACCCAGGTGAGCCCGCGCGCGAGCGCGCGCACGGAGCCGGCGGCGAGGTCCCGGGCGAGCGTCTCGAGGTCGTTCATGCCGTGCGTCCGGTCTGGACGCTCAGGGCTTGGCGATAGAGATCGCGGTCGTCGATCACGCGGCGGGCCTTGAACTCGGTACGGGGGAGCGTCCCCTCGGGAACCAGCTCGAGCACGGGGTGCACGCCGATGCGTGCGCGCAGACGCGTCCGCATCTCGCCGCGCAGCACCTCGAGCCGCTCGGGCGCGGCGTGGCTCGGCGTGTACTCCGCGCGCACGAGCAGCTCGTCCATGGCCTCGCGCCGCGACACGATCACGCGGAACTCGCCGCCGAAGCCGTCCACCGCGCGGAGGACGTCCTCGATGGCACTCGGGTAGATGTTCTCCCCGCGCACGATGATCATGTCGTCGAAGCGCCCATAGAGCCCGGCGGGGAGCCGCGGATAGGTGCGCCCGCAGGGGCAGGGCTCGTCCGTCCAGCGCGCGCGGTCTCCCGACACGAGGCGGATCATGGGCTGTGAGGTTCGCTCGAGGTGGGTATACACCGGCGTGCCCTCGGCGCCGTAGGGTAGGGGCTCGAAGCCCTCCGGCTCGCATACCTCGGTGTAGACCAGGTCCTGCCAGAGATGCATGCCGGTTCGCCGGCGGCACTCTCCGTTGGTCATCCACGGCGTCATCTCGGCCATGCTGCCCATGTCCACGCAGATGCCGCCGAAGGTGGACTCGATGAGCGCCTTGGTGGCGGGAATCCCCGCGCCGGGCTCGCCCGAGAACAGCAGGATGCGGAGGCCGAGCGCGCGCGGGTCGATGCCTTCCCGCCTCGCCGTCTCCGCGAAGTGAAGCGCGTAGGACGGCGTGCCGTAGAACGCAGCGGGGCGCAGGTCGCGCGCCCACTGCACGGCGAGAAGGGTCTGCCCCGCCGCGCCCGCCCCAAAGGGGAACACCGTCGCGCCGAGGCGCTCGCCGCCCACCAGCGCGCCCCACGAGCCGAGGTAGAGGCTGAAGAACGAGCAGATCATGACGCGATCGCCAGGGCGCAGCCCGGAAGCCCACAGCACACGCGCGTGCGCCTCCCCGATGCGCGCCCAGTCCTCCGCGCCGATGCCGAACACCGTGGGCCGGCCGGTGGTCCCGCTGGTGCCGTGCACGCGGGCGACCTCCGCGGGGTCGATGCAGAGATAGTCGCCGAAGGGCGGATGAGCGGCCTGCGCGGCGCGGAGATCCGTCTTCTGGACGACGGGGAATCGCGCGAGGTCGGCCAGGCTCCTCAGGCTGTCGGGCGACACGCCGGCCGCTTCCCAACGCCGCCGGTAGAACGGGCTCTTCTCCCACGCATAGCGCACCTGATGCTGGAGCTTGGCGAGGATGATCCGATCGCGGTCCTTCGGCTCCGCGCACTCGAGATCGGGGGACCAGTACTCGGAGTCGCGCGCCGGGCGGTAGCCCGGATCGTAGCGCGGCGGCCAGGCGGAAGAGGGCAACCCGCTCACCGTCAGCGGGGCGTGCGCCCGGCCACCAGCTCGCGCATGCGAGCGACGATGGCATCCGGCGGGGTGTCCTGCAGGATCACGTCGGCGACGCCGATAGCCCTGAGGGCGTCCACGTCCTCGTCGGGAATGACCCCGCCGCCCACCAGGATGATGTCCTCCGCGCCCGCCGCCACCATCAGCTCGCGCACCTTCGGGAGCAGGGTCATGTGCGCGCCGGAGAGGATGCTGATGCCCAGCACGTCGACGTCCTCCTGCACCGCGGCGGCCACGACTTCCTCGGGCGAGCGGTGGAGGCCGGTGTAGATGACGTCCATCCCGGCGTCGCGCAGGGCGCGCGCCACCACCTTGGCGCCGCGGTCGTGGCCGTCGAGCCCCACCTTGGCGACGAGCACGCGAATGGGCTTCATGGGGCGGGCACCCGCGCGGGCTTCGGCCCGTCGAGGACCTCGCGCACCTTGGCGGCGAGGGCGTCGGGCGTGAACGGCTTGGAGATGAAGGCGGTGCCGGTCTCCAGCACGCCGTGGCGCACGATGGCGGTGTCGGTGTAGCCCGACATGAACAGCACACGCATGTCCGGCCGCGTGCGCGCGAAATGCTGCGCGAGCTCGCGCCCGCTCATCTGAGGCATGACCACATCGGTGACCATCAACTGGATGGGGCCGCGGTGTCGCTCGCTCAGATCGATCGCCTCCTGCCCGTGCCGCGCTTCGAGCACGGCGTAGCCGCTCATTTCCAGGATCTCACGCACCACCTCGCGCACGCGGGGCGCGTCCTCGACGAGGAGCACCGTTTCGGCGCCCCGTGTCTTGCCGCCCGGGGCCTCGACGGGCGCGATGCGGTCGGGCTCCTCGACCACCGCGGGCAGGCAGACCTTGAGCGTCGTGCCCTGCCCCAGCTCCGAGTAGACCCAGACGTGCCCGCCGCTCTGGCGCACGATCCCGTACACCGTGGAGAGCCCGAGCCCGGTCCCGCGCCCCGGCTCCTTGGTCGTGAAGAAAGGCTCGAAGAGCCGCGCTTTCGTCGCCTCGTCCATCCCGGTGCCGGTGTCACTCACCGCGAGCACGACGTAGCGGCCGGGCGCCGCCGCGCCGTGCGACATCGCGCTGTCGGCGTCGAGCTCGAGGTGGTCGGTCTCCATGGTGAGCCGCCCGCCTTCGGGCATGGCGTCGCGCGCGTTCACCGTGAGGTTCATGATCACCTGCTCGAGCTGGCTCGGGTCGGCCTTCACGTAGTCCAGGTCGGGCTTGGGCACGAACACGAGGTGAATCGTCTCGCCGACCAGGCGCTGCAGCATGGCCTGCATGCCGCCGACGATACCGTTGAGGTCGAGCACCTTCGGCGCGAGGACCTGCTTGCGGCTGAAGGCGAGGAGCTGGCGCGTGAGCGCGGCGGCCTGCTGCGAAGCCTCACGAATGCCGTCGACGTTGCGCCGGAGCGGGTGATCCTCGGGGACCTTGCGGCGGATCAGGTCGCTGTCGCCCTGGATCACCATGAGGAGGTTGTTGAAGTCGTGGGCGATGCCGCCCGCGAGCTGGCCCACCGCCTCCATCTTCTGCGCCTGACGGAGCTGCTCCTCGCTCTCGCGCAGAGCCACCTCGGAGCGCTTGCGCTCCGTCAGGTCCACGGTGAGGCCCCGGAGCTGGCGGGGCCGCCCCGCGCTGTCGCGCAGCACGTGAATGATGTCGCGCAGCCAGAGGATCCGGCCGTCCGCCGCCAGGGCCCGGTACTCGAACTCGTGGTCGGTGGCGGTGGCGATGGCGGCCCGGCATTGCACGACCGCGCGCTCGCGGTCGTCCTTGTGGATGCGGAGGGCGAAGAAGTCCGGCTCGCGCAGCCAGTGGTCGGACGGGAAGCCGAGCAGGCCCTCCGCGCGCTGGCTCACGAACGTGAAGCGGAGACTCGCCGCCTCCGCCTCCCACACGATGGCATCCAGGCCCTGCACGAGGTCGCGGAAGCGCTGCTCGGAGGCGCGGCGCGCCGCATGCAGCCGCTCCTCTTCCGAGAGGTCCTGGATGGTGAGGAGCAGCCGCGCCTCCTCCTCCTCGGCGATGCGGATGCTGGTGATGGTGATACGTACCGGGCGGCTCTCGCGCCGGTTGGCGAAGTGCAGGTCGAACAGCACGTCGTGCTGCGCCACGCCGGTTTGCAGGACCTCGCGGATGCGCACGAGCAGCCCCTCGGCCTTGGCCACCTCGTCGAGGCGCCGTCCCACCACCGCCGCGTTGCTCAGCGAGAACGACTCGAGGAAGGACCGGTTGGCGGAGAGGATGCGGAGATCGCCGGAGAGCACGAGCAGCCCGGAGGGCACGCTCGCCACGATCTTCTCGGCGTAGCTCTTGAGGTTGAAGATCGCGCGCTCCTGCCGGATCTGCTCGCGCAACAGCTGGGCGCGCTGCCGCTGGCGCCAGAGGCCGATCAGCAGCAGCCCCACGGCGAGGATGAGGAAGATGGCGGCCGCGCCGGTCAGATCGCGCGCCTGACGGAAGTCCTCGAGCGCCTCGTCGCGATCGATCTTGAGCACGAGGCCCCAGCGGGGACCGTGAATCCAGCGGGCGGCGGCGAGCACGGGCGCGCCGCGATAGTCGGTGGTCTCGGTGAAGGCATCCTTGCCCGCCACTGCGCCGGGCACCAGCGCGGTGAGCTCGCCGAGCGAGCGGCTCGCCGCTTGCCACCCCGCGCCGGGTGAGCGGAACGGCGAGAGGTAGGCGGGCTGATTGCCCTCGATCCGGAAGAGCAGCGCCTCGCCGGTGCGCGTGGGCACCGTCTCTTCGGTGAGCAGTGGATAGAGGCCGCGTTCCGGCGCCATGGTGAGCACCACGGCGCCGAGCGGCTCCCGCGCACCCGGGCCCTCGGGACTCACCGGCGCGGCGAAGATCAGGTGCCGCGCGCCGCCCGGGTCGCCGGTCATGTCGACGCGGAACGCCTTCGCAGTCAGCGCGGCCTGCGCTGCCGCCGCGATCTGCTCGGGCGCGCCGGCGCCGCGCGTCTGCGCGACCACGCGACCCGTGGGGTCCACCACCGCGACGCCGAGATAGCCGTAGGCCGCGGCGACGCGGTCGAGCTGCGGGGTGACGCCCCGGTCGCCCTGGCCGGCGAGCACTGCGTGCACCGCGGGCGTGCCGGCGAGCACCTCGGCGTCGGCCTTGCGCGAGCCGAGCCAGTCCGAGACGAGCCGCGCGCGGTCGCCCGCGAACGTGGTCAGGCGTGTGTGCCAGTGGTCCATGACCACGCTGCGCTCGCTGGCGATGTGGTACCACATGAAGCCCAGGACGAGGGCCGTGCCCACCAAGAAGGCGAGGGGATAGAGCCAGCGGGCGAGGTCCCGCGGAGGCGCGGTCGCGCGCTTGTCGGGGGCCGCGGTGGGGGGCATTGCGCCCCATTGTGCGACGAGGCGGGGGGCGGTGTCGAGGGAGCCGCGCGCGCTCAGGCGCCCGTCATCCGACTCGGGGCCGCTCCGCATAGCCGAGGACGCGGGCGACGAAATCCTCGCGTCCTGCCGGCTCGGCGAGATCACCCTCCTCCACGATGGGCAGCCCCGACCAGGCCGCCGAGAGGGCGGCCGCGAAGAGACCGTGGCCGCGGTGCGGGGCGCCGACCGAGCCGCCGTCCTCCTGCCACACGGGCACGTCCCGCAGCCCGCAGGAGGGCGAGGCGCTCTTGAGCACGTAGCCCGCGATATCGAGCGCGGCCAGCTCTCGCGCGCGGCGCTGCGCGTAGGCGGTCATCTCACGCGTGAGGTCGCGCTTGCTCGACACGCCCAGCATGCGCGGCGCGTGGGGGTCGCCGGTAAGCCGCAGCGGCTCACGCGGCGCGCCGAGGCCGATCTCCATCTCGGGACAGATCGGCACCCAGGTGAAGCGCGGGCCGAGGAGCTCGACGATCACGGCGCTCCGCTTGTGGCCGCCGTCGTAGCGCACGGGCTCGCCGAGGAGACAGGCGGAGACGCCGATCCGGATCATCGCGCGCGGTAGCGGACCTCGAAGTTCACGCAGCCGTTCGGCGAGCGAAACGGGCCGTGCGGCATCCCGGGCGGGCGCACCGCCACCATGCCGGCGTGATACGTCGTGCCGCCCACCACGCACGAGCCAGAGACGATGTAGATCTCCTCCCAGAAGTCGTGGGTGACCACGGCGTCGTTGCCTGCGCCGGGCTCGAAGCGGAGGAAGCGCGTGGACACCCCCTCGTCCTCGCCGCCGGCGATGATCTGCTCCCACACCCCGCTCGGGTAGCCGGGCGCGGGGCGCCAGGGCAGGGCGGCCGGATCGAAGAACTCGCGCTCCTGCTTCATTTCGCCGCCATTCTAGCGTACCTTTGCGGGACCTCACCCACGGGAGGGCTTCACATGGTGCGCATTCTGATCGTGCTTGCCCTGGCTCTTTCCCCGCTCACCTCGCTCGCCGCGAGCGCCGCTGCGCAGGAGCCCTATCCCACGCGGCCCATCTCGATCGTGAATCCGTTCCCGCCAGGTGGCATCGCCGATCTGACCGCCCGGCCCCTCGCGTCCACGCTCGAGAAGCTGCTGAAGCAGCCCGTGGTGGTCGTGAACAAGGCGGGCGCGGCGGGAGCGGTCGGCGCCCAGTTCGCCTCGGTGGCCAAGCCCGACGGCTATACGATCCTCATCGCCCTCGTGAGCATCTCCTCCACCCCCGAGGTGGACAAGCTGTTCGGCCGGCCGGCCACGTACACGCGCGATCAGTTCGTCGGCATCGCGCGGCTCAACGCCGACCCCCCGCTGCTGGCGGTGAACGGGCCGTGGAAGACGCTCAAGGAGCTGGTGGACGACGCGAAGAAGCGGCCGGGCGAGATCACGTTCGCTTCGTCGGGGCCGTATGGCGCCTCGCACCTGCCGCTCGAGATGTTCCTGCAGGCGGCGGGACTCAAGATGCGCCACCTGCCCACCACGGGAGGCGGCCCCGCCACCACCGCGGTGCTGGGCGGTCACGCCCAGCTCTGGGCCTCGCCGCCCGCGCTGGCCGCGCCGCACATCCAGGCGGGCAAGATGCGCGCGCTCGCCACGTGGGGTGCCACGCGGCTGGCCGCCTTCCCCGATGTGCCCACGCTCAAGGAGCTCGGGTACGACGTCGAGTACTACATCTGGACGGGACTCTTCGCGCCGAAGGCGGTGCCGCCCCACGTGATCCAGATCCTGCGCGACGCGACCCGGAAGGCGGTGCAGGACGAGGAGTTCAAGTCGGCGATGGAGAAGGCCAAGACGCCCATCGCCTATCTGGACATGGATGAGTTCAAGGCGTTCTGGGACAAGGACGCGCAGCGCATCGCCTCGGTGATCCAGTTCATCGGCAAGACGGAGGTGAAGTAGTGCGCATCGATCTCCACACCCACGTGGTGCCACCGCGCTGGGACGACTTCGCCCTTCGATACGGAGGCGGTAAATGGCCGCGGCTCGAGTTGAAGGACGCCTGTCACGCCACGATCATGACGGGCAGCCAGTTCTTCCGCGCCATCGACGACCGATCGTGGAGCCCCGAGCGGCGCATCGAGGACATGGACCGCCTCGGCATCGACCGCCAGGCCCTGTCGCCGCCGCCCATCATGCTGGCCTACTGGGCGGAGCCCAAGGCGGCACAGGCCTTCGCACGCATGCAGAACGAGTTCGCCGCCGATGTCGCCGCGCGGCACCCCGCGCGCTTCAGCGGCATGGGCTCGGTGCCGCTGCAGGACGTGCCGCTCGCCATCGAGGAGCTGCGGTACTGCCGCGAACGGTTGGGTCTTCGTGCGGTCGAGATCGGCACCTGCCCCGCCGGGCGCGACTTCGACGACCCCGCGCTGTTCCCGTTCTTCCAGGCCTGCCGCGACCTCGACGTGGCGATCTTCGTCCACCCGGCGAGTCCATTGATCGGCCACGACCGGCTCACCCAATACTACTTCCCCTTGATCGTGGGGAACCCGCTGGAGACCGCGCTCGCCATCTCGCGGCTCATCTTCGGCGGCGTGCTGGAGCGGCTGCCCGACCTCCGCATCTGCTTCGCGCACGGCGGCGGGGCATTTCCGTTCACGCTGGCGCGGCTCAATCACGGCTGGCACGTGCGGCCGGAAGGGCCGAAGGCCATTCCCAAGGAGCCGCGCGAGTACGCCAAGCGCATCTTCGTGGACTCGCTCACCCTCGCCCCGCGCAATCTCCGCTTCATCATCGAGGAGCTGGGCGCGGACCGCGTGATGATCGGCAGCGACTACCCCTTCGACATGGGCGACAACGACCCGCGCGCTTCGCTGGACGCCGCCGCCCTCGATCCCGCCACCCGGCGGCTCATCGAGGGCGAAACGGCGGCGCAGTTCCTCCGACTTCCGGTATCCTGACGCCATGCCGACCATCGCCCCCGCCAAGCTCGAAGCGCTCGCCACCCGCATCTTCGCCGGTCTCGGCACCCCGGACGCCGACGCGCACCTGGTCGCCACGCTGCTCGTGCGCGCCAACCTGCGCGGCCACGACTCCCACGGGGCAATCCGCATCCCGCAGTACGCAGGATCCATCAAGACCGGCCACGTGAATCCGAAGAGCCCGATCACCGTGCTCGCGGACACGCCGGTGATCGCGCGGCTCGACGGCGGGCGCGGCTTCGGCCAGGTCGTCGCCAAGCGCGGCATCGAAATGGCCATCGCCAAGGCCAAGGCGATGGGTCTCTCCGCGGTGACGCTCGCCAACACCACGCATGTGGGCCGCCTCGCCGACTACGCCGAGATGGCGGCGGCGGAGGGGCTGGTCGGCATGCTGTGGGTGAACGCGGTGTTCGGGCTCAACGTCGCGCCGTGGGGCGGCGCCGCGCGGCGCCTGGGCACGAACCCGCACGCGATCGCCGTGCCCGGCGACGGCGCGCCCGCCATGGTGCTCGACTTCGCCACCAGCGTCGTGGCCGAAGGCAAGATGCGCGTGAAGAAGAACCGCAAACCGCAGGCGCCGCCCGGCTGGTTCATCGACGCCGAGGGCAAGCCCGGCACCGATCCCGAGAT
>DASTYT010000110.1 GCA_035764725.1 Candidatus Methylomirabilota bacterium
TCGCGGGCGGAGGAGGTTTGAGGGGAGCTGCCCCTAGTACGAGAGGACCGGGGTGGACGGACCGCTAGTGTGCCAGCTGTTCCGCCAGGAGCACCGCTGGGTAGCTATGTCCGGCAGGGATAAGCGCTGAAGGCATCTAAGTGCGAAACCCGCCTCAAGATGAGACCTCCCAGGGCGTAAGCCCTCTGAAGGCCCCTGGAAGATCACCAGGTTGATAGGCCGCAGGTGTAAGCGCTGTAAGGCGTTCAGCCGAGCGGTACTAATCGGCCGTGCGGCTTGACCACGTTGAACTCATACATTCGAGACGTCGCTTGGCTACACTCGAGAATCATCGTGTTCGATTGCCACTCAGTTCCCGGTGGCGATGCCGGAGGGGCCACACCCGTTCCCATCCCGAACACGGAAGTTAAGCCCTCCAGGGCCGATGGTACTGCGCTGGTAACGGCGTGGGAGAGTAGGTCGTCGCCGGGTTAATTCAAGCGCCCGGGCCGCAAGGTCCGGGCGCTTTCGTTTGTCCCCGCGCGCCTAGACGATCAGGCGCGAAAGCGAGATCAGCACGCTCTGCACCAGCGCGATCGCCGGCCCCACGACATAGCGCGTGACTCCCGAGAACACGGCCAGGATCAGGATGATCGGGCCGTACTGCTCGAGCTTGTGGATCGCGCCCCACGAGGCGCGCGGGAAGAAATACGGGAGGAAGTGTCCGCCGTCCAGCGGTGGCAGCGGGATCAGGTTGAACACGCCCAGGCCGACGTTGAGGATGAAGACCATGGCCATGACGTTGCGAAGCGGCTCGACGACGATGGGCAGGGCGGTGACCGGCACCAGGAGCCGATACACCACGAGCCCCACGAACGCGAGGATGAAGTTCGCGAGCGGTCCCGCCGCAGCGACCGCCGCCATGTCGCGGACGGGGTGGCGCAGGTTGTAGGCATTGACCGGCACCGGCTTGGCCCAGCCGAATCCCACGAGGATCAGGGCGAGCGCGCCGAGGGGGTCGATGTGAGGCAGGGGATTGAGCGTGAGCCGTCCGTGGAGCCGCGCGGTGGGGTCGCCGAGGCGGTCGGCGACCAGCCCGTGGGCCAGCTCGTGAACCGTGACCGCGAGGAGCAGGGCGGGAAGCTGGAGAACGAGGCGGATGAGGAAGGCGGAGGGATCGGAGAAGAGATCCGTCATCCGCGGCCCGCGGGCACGCGATCATCGGCGCCGCTCTCGTCGGCTATCGCGTCACCCGGCACGCGGTAGCGCTCGTCCAGCCATACCCCGAGGTCGATCAGGCGGCAGGCGAGCGAGCAGAACGGGCGATGCGGGTTTCCCGACCACGCGATGGGAGTCGCGCAGCGCGCGCAGCGTGGCGAGCGCGCGGCGGCGCGGCGAACGGGGGTCACGCCCGCATCCTATCGGCGCTTCGCCGCGACTGTCAACCGCGCGTGGCGTTCCGGGGGGCGCGGTTGACTTCGCGGAGGCCGTTCGTTAGAGTCCGACCGTGTTCCGGCTCTTCCCGCGCGAGGAGAAGTTCTTCGACCTCTTCGAGCAGCAGGGGGCCAACATCGTGGCGGCGGCCCGCGCCCTCGAGACCCTGACCCTCGACTATCCCAATGCCAAGACGCACGCGCAGGCCATCGAGGACCTCGAGCACGCCGGCGACACCCTGACCCACGAGTTGGTCAGGCGGCTCAACACCACGTTCATCACGCCCATCGATCGTGAGGATATCTACGCGCTGTCGAGCCGCCTCGACGACGTCCTCGACCTCATCGACGCCGTGGCCGACCGGCTGCTCCTCTACAAGATCGCCGCACCCACCGAGAGCTGCGTGGCCATGGCCAAGATCATCGTCAAGGCCGCCGAGGAGACGGACCGCGCCGTGCATTGCTTGCGCGATCTGTCGCCGTTCTACCACAAGCACTGCGTGGAGGTGAACCGGCTCGAGAACGAGGCCGACCGCCTTCTCCGCGACCAGCTCGCCGCGCTGTTCGAGGGCCGGGTGGATGCCATCGAGGTGATCAAGTGGAAGGAGCTCTACGAGACGATGGAGGAGGTCACCGACCGCTGCGAGGACGTGGTCAACGTGATCGAGGGCATCGTCCTCAAGATGGCGTGACGGCCCCCTCGGTGGCTTCCCCGCGCCCGCGCGCATGACGATCTCCCTCGGCCTCCTCGCCTTCATCATCCTCATCGCGCTCGCCTTCGACTACATCAACGGCTTCCACGACGCCGCCAATTCCATCGCCACCGTGGTGTCGACCCGCGTGCTCACGCCGATGCAGGCGGTGGCGTGGGCGGCGGTGTTCAATTTCGTGGCCGCGTTCGGCTTCGGCGTCAACGTCGCGAAAACGGTGGGCAAGGGCGTGGTCGACGCCGCCATCGTCGATCACTGGGTGATCCTCGGCGGGCTCTGCGGCGCCATCGTCTGGAACCTCATCACCTGGTACTACGGCATCCCGTCCAGCTCGTCCCACGCCCTCATCGGAGGCTTCGCGGGCGCCGCGGTCGCGAAGGCCGGCTTCGGCGCGCTCCTCGCCTCCGGCCTGATCAAGATCGCGGTGTTCATCGTGCTCGCGCCGGTGCTGGGGCTCGTGCTCGGCTTCATCTTCATGACCTTGACGCTCCTGACTTTCCGCAATGCGCGCCCGAGCCGGGTGGATGCGCTCTTCCGGCGCCTGCAGCTCGTCTCCGCGGCGTTCTACAGCCTGGGCCATGGCACCAACGACGCCCAGAAGACGATGGGGATCATCGCGATCCTCCTGTACTCCTCCGGGCACCTCGGCTCCGAGTTCTACGTGCCGTTCTGGGTGGTACTGGCCGCCCATGCCGCGATCGGCCTCGGCACCCTCGCCGGTGGGTGGCGCATCGTGAAGACCATGGGGATGCGGTTGACCAAGCTGCGCCCCGTGGGCGGTTTCTGCGCGGAGACGGCGGGCGCGATCATGCTGATCGGCACCGCGGTGGGCGGTATCCCCGTGAGTACCACCCACACCATCACCGGCTCCATCATGGGCGTGGGAACCACCCAGCGACTCTCCGCCGTGCGCTGGGGCCTCGCTGGCCGTATCGTATGGGCGTGGATCCTCACGATTCCGCTCTCGGCGCTCCTCGCCGGGCTGACCTGGCTCCTGCTGCCCCACGGGTGATCCCCGGGCGGGGCGCGGGCCGCAGCCTGCGGGACCGTCTCCTCCTCATCTTTCTCGCCGCCCTGGGACTGCCGCTCGCCTACCTGCCGCCGCCGGCAGGCCGCTGGGTCGGCGCGCGCCTCGGCGATCTCGCTTGGGGACTCCTGCGTGGGCGACGGCGCATCGTGATGGAGAATCTCGAGCGCGCCTTCGGCGCCGAGCGACCCGCCGCCGACCTCGCACGCATCGGCCGGGACTCGTTTCGGCACCTGGGCCTCAACGTGGTGGAGGCCTGCGAGTTCTTCTTTCGTCCCCCGGAGCGGCTCCTGTCCCGCGTCGAGGTGCGCGGCCTCGAGCACCTGGCTGCCGCCTCCGCGCGCGGCCGCGGCGTGCTTGCCCTCACCGGCCACCTCGGTAACTGGGAGCTCCTGGCGGCGAGCGCGGTGCTGATGCCGGTCCCCCTGTCCGCGGTGGTGCGCCCCCTCGATGATCCGCTGCTCGACGAGATCCTCGAGCGGTTACGCGCGCGCGGGCGCTTTCAGACGATCGTCAAGCACCGTGCCCTCGTGGACATCCGCGACGCCCTCCGTCAAGGGCGCATGGTGGGCGTCCTCCTCGATCAGAACGCCTCCCGTCGCGAAGGTGTGTTCGCGCCGTTCTTCGGGGTGCCCGCGTCCACGTCGAAGGGCTTCGCGCTGATCGCCCTCCGCGCGGGTGCGCCGGTGGTGTCGTGCTTCATTCGCCGGGTTGCCGGCGGCCGGCACGTGGTGGAGTTCGGGCCGGAGCTGCCCCCGCCGCCCGGCGGCGATCCGGTCGCCTTCACGCACGCGTTCAACGAGGCCATCGAGCGCGCGATCCGTCGGGCGCCCGAGCAATGGTTCTGGGTGCATCGGCGCTGGAAGACACGTCCCGCCGAGGCCTCGCCATGAGTCGCCCCGCGGTACTCCTCGCGCTGGTGGTCATGGTGGCGAGCGCGCCCGCCTTGGTTCCGGCGGACACCCGGCCGCCCATCGACACGTATCTCCAGGCGCGGGACCACGGCCTCACCGGCGTGGTGACCGGCGAGGCGTTCGCGGAGCCGACCCAGCCGAGCGGCCCGGCGACGCCCTTCAGCGACGTTTCGGTGATGCTTCTTCCTGCCGTGCCTGATTTCGAGGCGGAGCTGGACCAGATCCGCGCCGGCTTGCGCGAGAACGCGCGCGCGTACCTGGCCGCGGCGGAGCGTCTACGGGCGGCGAGGGAGGGCCTCGAGCGGGACCTCGCGTTCTCGGGCGGAGGTGAGCTCGTGCTCGGCGAGGTGACGGACGCCACCGGGCGGTTCCGCTTCGAGAGTGTGCCGACGGGGGGGTGGATCTTGCTCGCCTGGCGTGACGAGCCGCATGCGCAATCGGCTCGACGTATTCGTGCGAAAGGGGCCGGGGACTTCGTCGGGCTCACCCAGATGACGGGCTTCACCGTGGTGACCCTGTGGCGCTTCGCGATCGACGTGCGCCCTGGGGAGCAGGCCGCCGTACGACTCAACGATCGCAATATCTGGCTCACCGTCGTCCGCGAGGACAAGCGGACAGTGGAGCCGCCCAAGGCGACGGACGGCACGGGCTCCAAGCGCCGCCAGGGCCAGCACTAGCGTGCCGCGCCCTGGCGGGCGCCCTGAAGGCTTGCGCCGCCAGGGGGAGCTAGGGCTTCTTGGCCTCTTCCTTCTTCTCGGCCGGCTTCTTCGTCTCCTTCGAAGCCTTGGCGTACTTCTTCTCGCACTCGGCCTTGGCCGCGTCGTCCTTGGCCATCTTCAGGCACTCGGCCTTGGTCTCCTTCTTGGCGGCGGCCTTCTTCTCGCCCTTTTCCTCGGCCTTGGGGGCCTCGGCCGGCTTGGCCGCCGGCGTCTGGGCGACCGCGATACCGGCCATGCTCACCGAGAAGGCTATGCTCACGAGCAGCGCGATCATCTTCTGCATATTCGATTCACCTCCCTTCGCGATCCATTGTCGACACCTATGATGGCTAATGATGTAACTATGCACGAACACTGCGTTCTTACCAAACGTTTAAGTTAGGTTCCTCCCGCCGCTCTGTCAAGGTCTGAAGTCGATTTCGCCCTCCCCCCGTTGACCCATTCACCCCTGCATGCTGTAATCGAGATGTAGCCCTCTCGTATGCAGCCCTCGCTCAACCGGCGACTGTTGGCGCTGCTGGTCTTCTCCTTCGTTGCCCTGGCGTTCTCGGGCAATGCCGGGGCGGAGACCTATCCGTTCGCGGCCCAGGAGCCGTCCCTCGAAGCTCCGCTCGTGCCCTCCGAGCCGTCCGAGGGATCGTCAGGCGGTACCTTCCGGGCGATCGAGATCGAGCTTGGGCTGACCTACTCCCCCGGCAAGCCGGAGGAGCCGGAGGCTGGGCTGGACACCGCCACGCTAACCGGCGACCAATGGGACCCGCTGGCCGGCATGCCCATCGTGGAGCCGGTTCCCGTCCCAGAGACCACTGTTCGGAAGCGCGGGCCGGCCTACGACGTGCCGGACCGGCCCGAGGTCGCCGTCTTCGTCGAGCGCTTTCAGACCGGCTACCGCAGGGCGGTGGTGGAGCGCTGGCTCACCCGGGCGGGTCGGTACATGGACATGATTCGGGATGTCCTCATCGGGCGCGGTCTGCCCGAGGAACTCCTGTGTACCGCGATGATCGAGAGCGGCTTCGACCCGATCGCCGTCTCCCGGGCCGGGGCGAAGGGCCTCTGGCAGTTCATGGCCCCGACCGCCCGCAAGTACGGGCTACGCGTGGACAAGTGGACGGACGAGCGCCTCGACCCGGAGAAGTCCACGCGCGCGGCCGCGGCATATCTGCGTGACCTCTATGCGGCCTATGGCTCGTGGCCGCTCGCCCACGCCGCCTACAACGGGGGCGATGTCCGCATCCTGCGCGCGATGAAGAACCTCAAGAGCTCGGACTTCTGGGACCTCACCCGGGGTCGGCATCTCGCCGAGGAAACGAAGAACTTCGTGGCCGCCATCCAGGCGGCGATCCTCATCGTCCGCGAGCCCGAGCGCTACGGATTTGCCGTGACGCCTGAGGCTCCGCTCCAGTACGAGACCATCCGCGTCTCCGGAGGCACCAAGCTGGTGCGGCTCGCGGAGGAGGCGGGCATCGAGCCTGCGGAGCTTCGCGGGCTCAATTCCGAGCTGCGCATGGGCCAGACGCCGCCCGGCGAGAGCTATGCCCTCAAGGTCCCGGTCGGCGGTGCTGACAAGGTGCGGGTGGTGCTCGAGCGCGACGCGGCCAAGCGGTCCGCGGTGGCAGGGGCCGGGGCGCGCAAGGGTACGCCGGTGACCGCACACGCCGCGTCCGATGGCGTGTACGTGGTGAAGCCCCAGGACACCGTCGGTGGCATCGCCAAGCGCTACGGGGTGTCCGTGGCCGAGATCCGCCGCTGGAACCGGCTCACCGAGGAGTCTCGCATCCGCCCGGGTGACCGCCTCCGCGTCGCGATGGTCACGGCCCGCGAGGACGGCCAGGGCGGCTTCAGGTAACCGAGCGCCCGGCGCCTCCGCCATGCCCACCGTCAGGCTTCGCGACGCCTCCGAGTACCCCGATCCCGCTCAAAAGCTGTTCGAGCTCTCCAAGTCGTGGTTCAACTACGACTTCAGGCAGCCGCCCGCCATGAGCCGGGTCATGGCGTGGGATCCGGAGTTCGGTGGCCCCCACGGCCGCGCCATGAAGCGCGCGCTCACGCCCGGCGAGTTCACCCGCGGCGAGAAGGAGATGGTGGCCGCGGTCGTCAGCGGCGTCAACGCCTGTACCTACTGAGTCCAGGCGCACACTGCAGCCGGGAAGCTGCAGGGCATGGTCGGGGACGCGCTCTGGTACGAGTCCGCGCACGTGGTGGGCATCGCCAATGCGCTCAACGTCGCCGCGGACGGGCTGGCCAGTCTCCCTGCGGTCACCGCGCTGCTGCCGCCGGTGGCTGGCGAGGGCGGCCCGGCGGCGGCGGCGCTCTTTGCGGAGATTCGCGCGTTCTATGCGCGGGCCGAGGTGCCGCCCGTGTTCCGCTTCCTCGCTCGCGATCCCGCCTACGCGGCGGACGTGTGGGGAGCCACGCGCCGGGCCTTCGAGGACAATCGGCTGTCGCGACGGCTCAAGGAGTCACTGGCCTTCGCGATCTCGCTCACGACGCGCTCCGCATGGGGCATCGCATTTCACCTGGAGGAGATGCGCCGGCTGGGCGTGGGCGACGGCGGGGTGATGGAAGTGATCGGGGTGACGCAGATGTTCTCGAGCTACACGAAGATCGCCGACACGCTGCAGCTCGAGCCGGACATGGGGCACATCGCGCCGCCCGACGAGTCGCCGGCGCCGGGTGGCGCGGTCCGGAGCTAGGCGTCAGGCGAGGGGCGGCCCGACGGGAATGCGCGGCAGGATCGTGTTGGGCACGGTCACGTGCTCGATGCAGCGGATGCAGAAGAAATCCATCTCCTGCCCGGCGCGCGTGCCGTGAAACTCCAGCGGGTGCCCGCACCAGCCGTGGTGCAGCTCGCCGTCCGTGTGGAAGTACACGGCGACAATGGGCGGGATCTCACGCGGGTTTCCGTCCTCGGCCCGCGGGCCGCGACGGCCTCCCAGGCGGGTACGGCGGCGAACGGGAGCCCGGCGAACCGGTGCTTCCTGCTCTGGCGTGGTAATCGGGGCGACTGCCATGGCTCGGTCCCTCCCTGGGATCCGCTGACTTGGCTTCGGTCGAGCCGTCCAATGAGCAAGTCACGTTCCAGGGCTGACACCTAGTCGCAACTCATTGATTTAGTGGATTGAGGAACTCTTCCCCTTCTCGACGGGCCGCCGGGAAGCCTCAAAGAATTCGAGTGCTGGTCCTGTGGCTGACGCTTTTTGTAGTCTGGCTGACAGTCTGATGTCGTAGCCCGGGCTATAATGAGCGCGCCTGGTGCCCCACACACGAGGAGCGTGCCCATGAAGCGACTGACCGCCGTGCTGGCCTTGATCGCGATAACCGTCCTGCCCGTTCTCTGGACTGCCGAAGCCTGGGCTCGGGCAGGGGGTGGTGGCTCGAGCGGAAGCCGCGGCTCGCGGAGCTATTCGTCACCGGCGGCGCCTTCCTCGTCGCCCGGCTCCTCCTCGCTGAATCGCCCCGCGCCACCGCCGCCCACGAGCTATCAGCATCCAGCCCCGGTGTCCCGTCCGGGCTGGGGATTCGGCGGAATGCTCGGCGGGCTCTTGCTGGGCGGCCTCATCGGGAGCCTCTTCTTCGGCGGCATGGGCCATGGGGGGATCGGGCTGCTGGAGATCGTGCTGATCGGCGTGCTCGCGTACGTCGCCATTTCCTTCCTGCGCCGACGGCAGTCCGCTCCGGCGGTGCCCGCGGGCTACGCCGATCCCGGCGAGCCGCCCGCCTCGTGGCGCCCTGAGCCGGCGCCGGGCACCGCGGTCCTGAATGCGCCTTCGGCGGTCGACACGGATCTCGCCCGAGGCGTTTCGCACATTCGTCAGATGGATCCGCGCTTCGATCCCGCCCGCTTCACCGAGCCAGCCTCGGACATCTTCTTCCAGGTGCAGGCGGCGTGGATGGCCCGCGACATGGACGGCGTGCGCCCCGTGCTGACCGAGGAGATGGGGGCGAGCATGCAGGCCCAGTGTGATCAGCTCAAGGCGCAGCGCCGGGTGAACCGGCTGGAGAACATCGCGGTCCGCGCGGTCGACGCCACCGAGGCGTGGCAGGAGAGCGGCCGGGACTTCGTGACGGTGCGCTTCCTCGCGAGCCTGCTGGACTTCACGACCGACGAGAGCGGCGCCCAGGTGGTCGAAGGAAGCCGGACGGAGCCGGTCAAGTTCGAGGAGTACTGGACCTTCACGCGGCCGGTGGGGCCAGGCCCCTGGCGCCTGTCGGCGATCCAGCAGGCCGGCTGAGCCGCGACGCGCGCTAGCGCCCTCGGCTCGAGGCCGGGGGCGCGGCGCTCACTGCCAGGGCCGCCCCTCGCAGATGGGGCAGTTCTCGACCTCGCGCTGGCAGAGGCACTGCGGGCAATACCACGCCTCGTTCACCGCGCGTAGCTCGCTCCCGCACGTCTCACAGCGCGCCCGCTCGCGGGGCGGCGTCTGGTGGAAGATGCAGTGGGCGATCATGTGAATCGCGCCCGTGGCGACCTTGGGATGCCTCGCGCGTTCGAGAACGGGCATGGGATGGGCTCTCAGTCCGCGTGCGCCAGGGCGAAGCGCGGGGCCCACTGCCCCGGCGCGCGACGATTCATGTCGAGGCTCGGCATCCCTCGCAGCGGCAGCGAGACATGCTCCTGGCAGTCGGCGCAAAAGAAGTCCACGACGAGACCGTCGCGCGTCCCGTGATACTCGAGTGGCCGCTCGCAGCGCGAATGCCAGACGGTGCCATCCGTTCCCATGAACGCGTCCATCGCGGCTCCTTTCTTCTCCTACTGCTGCAACATATGGGGAGCAAGTTCCGTTCCATGGGTGCGACAACCAATACCCTCCAATGTTCCGGCTATTTGGCAGTCGTGACGGACCTGAGACAGTGACGCTCCTGGTAGGACGGACTCCCTTCCGAGCGACGTTTATTGCTGGCTGTCAGGGCGGCTTGACCGCAGCGCGTCGGGGCGCTAGGCTCTGCGGGCCAGAATGACAATCGCAGCGCGCGGATCGGCTGAGCCGGTCACGCGGGCCGCCCCCGAGGAGCGTCGATGATCACCGGCAGCCGCAACGTCACCATTCCCGATCAGACCATCACGGACTATGTGCTCCGCCACTGCGCCCGCCTGGGCGACAAGCCGGCGCTGATCGATGGTCCCAGCGGTCGCACGCTGAGCTATCGCCAGCTCGCCGACGCGATTCGCCGCGCGGCCGCTGGTCTGGCCGCGCGCGGCTTCAAGAAGGGCGATGTGCTCGCCATCTACAGCCCGAACCTCCCCGAGTACGGGGTGG
This sequence comes from Candidatus Methylomirabilota bacterium, assembly GCA_035764725.1. Lineage (NCBI taxonomy): Bacteria > Methylomirabilota (SeqCode) > Candidatus Methylomirabilota bacterium. The sequence goes on from DASTYT010000110.1 coordinate 10,041, forward strand.
CGATGCTGGCGGCGGCCACGCTCGGCGGCGTCACGACGACCGCGAACCCGCTCTACACCGCGGACGAGCTCGCCAAGCAGCTCCAGGACTCGCGTGCCAAGCTGCTCGTGACCGTGCCGCCCTTTCTCGACAAAGCGAAGGAAGCGGCGCAGAAGGTCGGCATTCAGGACGTCTACGTCTTTGGCACCGCCGAGGGCGCGCGGCCCTTCGCCGAGCTGCTCCAGGCGGGCGATCAGCCCCCGAAGGTCGTCATCGATCCCGCCAAGGACCTCGTGGTGCTGCCGTACTCCAGCGGCACGACCGGGCTGCCCAAGGGCGTGATGCTGACGCATCGGAATCTCGTGGCCAATCTCTGCCAGGCGGAGGCCATGGAGAAGTTCGACGGCTTCAGCGAGCGGGACGTGATCATGGCGTTCCTGCCGTTCTTCCACATCTACGGGATGGTCGTGATCATGATGTTCGGCCTCGCCGGCGGCGGCACCATCGTGTCGATGCCGCGCTTCGACCTCGTCGAGTTCCTCACGCTGGTCCAGAAGTACCGCGCGACCATCCTGCCTCTCGTACCGCCGGTGGTGCTCGGCATGGTGAAGCATCCCGCGGTGGCCCAGTTCGACCTCTCGAGCGTGCGTCTCGTGTTCTCGGGCGCGGCTCCGCTGGGCGAGGACATCGCGCGCGAGCTCTCCAAGAAGCTCGGCTGTCCGGTGGTGCAGGGCTACGGGATGACGGAGGCGAGCCCGGTTACCCATCTGAGCCCCACTCACGATGCGCCGATGAAGCCCGGCTCGGTGGGCCGCGTGGTGCCCGGCACCGAGGTCAAGATCGTGGATGTGGTCACGCTGGAGGACGTGGCGCAGGGCACCGAAGGGGAGCTCTGGATCCGCGGCCCCCAGATCATGAAAGGCTATCTGGGCCACCCGGAGGAGACCGCCGCGTGCCTCGATCGGGAGGGCTGGTACCACACCGGCGACGTCGGCTACGTCGATCCCGACGGCTTCTTCTTCATCGTCGACCGGACCAAGGAGCTCATCAAGTTCAAGGGTCTCCAGGTCGCGCCGGCCGAGCTGGAGGCCTTGCTCGTGACGCATCCCGCCGTCCTCGACGCCGCGGTCGTGCGCAAGGCGGACGCGGAGGCCGGCGAGGTGCCGAAGGCCTACGTGGTCCTCAAGCCCGACGAGGCGTCGCGCAAGACCTCGGCGGAGGAGATCATGGGCTGGGTGGCGGAACGCGTGTCTCCGCACAAGCGCGTCCGCCATCTCGAGTTCATCGACCAGATCCCGAAGTCGGCGTCCGGCAAGATCCTCCGCCGCATGCTGATCGACCGGGACCGGTGAGCCCGCGGGGGACGCGGCCGAGCTTCGTCTTCATCCTGGCCGACGATCTCGGGTACTCGGATCTCGGCTGCTACGGTGGGCGGACGCCGTGCTCGCCCGAGCTCGATCGGCTCGCCGCGCAGGGGCTGCGGTTCACCGACGGCTACTCGAACTCCCCGGTGTGCTCACCCACTCGCTTCGCCCTCATCACCGGGCGCTGGCAGTACCGCCTGCGGGCCGGCAACGACGAGCCCATCGCGAGCCGCCACCGCGGTAATCCCGTCCTGGGGCTGCCGCCCGAGCATCCCACCCTGCCGTCGCTGCTCCGCGCCGCGGGCTACACCACCGCCCTCGTCGGCAAGTGGCACCTGGGGTTCCTCCCGCATTTCGGCCCCCTCAAGAGCGGCTACAGCGAGTTCTTCGGGCCGATGAGCGGCGGCGTGGACTACTTCACCCATCGCGACTCCGCGGCTCAGCACGACCTCTTCGAGGGCGAGGCGGAGTCGCCGCGCGCGGGCTATCTCACGGATCTCATCTCGGAGGGGGCGGCGGCCTTCATCGAGCGGCAGCGCGGGCGGGAGGCGCCGTACCTCCTCTCCGTGCACTACACCGCGCCCCACTGGCCCTGGGAGACGCGCGCCGACGAGGCCGTGGCGCGCACGCTCGAGCGGATCAGCCACACCGACGGCGGCTCGGTGCCGACTTACCTCGAGATGGTGCGGCAGATGGACGAGGGCATCGGGAGAATCCTGCGCGCGCTCGACGCCACGGGCGCCGCCGCGGACACGCTGGTGGTCTTCACCAGCGACAACGGCGGCGAACGCTTCTCGGATACGTGGCCGATGGTCGGGAAGAAGATGGATCTGCTCGAGGGAGGGATCCGCGTGCCCTACATCGTGCGCTGGCCGGGGCGCATCGCGCCGGGCGGCGTCACCGCGCAGCAGGCCCTCACCATGGACTGGACCGCCACCATGCTGGACGCGGCGGGGGTAGCCGCGCATCCCGACTACCCGCTGGACGGCGTGAGCCTGCTCCCGGTGCTGGAGAATCCCCACGCGACGATCGCGCGGGACCTCTACTGGCGCATGAAGTTCCGCAACCAGAAGGCGCTGCGCTCGGGCGACTGGAAGTATCTCGCCCTGGACGGCGACGAGTTCCTCTTCGACCTCGCCAAGGATCAGCGCGAGCGGGCGAACCTGGCCCGCCGTCACCCCGAGCGCCTGGCCGACCTCCGTGCGCGCTACGCGGCGTGGGAGGCGACGCTGCCGCCCATCCCCCCCGACGCCACCGTCAGCATCCCGTACACGAAGGCCGACCTCGCGCAGCCGTCCTAGGCCGCTAGC
>DASTYT010000111.1 GCA_035764725.1 Candidatus Methylomirabilota bacterium
CGGCCTCGCCGACGGCGCCACCGCGCGCGTCACGACCAAGCGCGGCAGCGTCACGGTGGCGGTGGAGGTCTCGGACACGATGCAGCCGGGGCACGTGTCCTTGCCGAACGGGCTCGGCCTCGACTATCCGGATGACCACGGCGCGCCGGTGCTCACCGGTGCGGCGCCGAATGAGCTCACCGCGAGCGAGGATCGCGACTGGTTTGCGGGCACGCCCTGGCACAAGCACGTGCCGGCGCGCGTGGAGGCGGTCGCGGGCTGAGGGCGCCTCAGGGGTTGAGGCGGTCGGAGCCGGGCCCACGGAAGCCGGAATTGCGCGCCCACGCGAACCCTTCCACGAGCTGGAGATACCACGGATACGACGCAAGAGCCGGAGGCCCGGTGCGGGGCGGGATCGCGGGCACGTCGAGGAGAGCGGCGTACGCACGCGTGACCACCACGAAATAATCCGGCATCAGCCGGGCGATCGTTCGCTCGCCTCGCCACTCGAGCCCCTCGACATGCTCCCCTTCCCCTTCGCGCAGCGGCGGCCCAAGCCGTCGCAGCAAGGCGACGCGCATCGCGTCGTACTGCGTCCGCGAAAAGCTCAGCTGATAGCCCTGGAGGCCGCGGGCCTCAGCGGGAAGATCCAGGGTTCCATGGGCCATGGCGCGGAGGACGGGCTGGCGGGCTCCATGTCGCGCGCGCAGATCGTGGCGGCGGCGCAGCTCCGCGTCCCACCGTTCGAGCATCTCCACCGCGTAGAGATCCAGTCCCCACATCCGCCGGTGATCGAGGAGGCTCCGCACGGTGACGCGCGACCCGTCGAGTGAACGTCGCCCGATATCAGGATAGAGAAGATACAGGTTGACGGTGAGCCCCTCGGCGAAGCGATACCCCAGGCATTCCGGCTGCGCGACACGGACAATGAAGCCCTCGACATCGGCGATGGTCTCGCCCTGGTTTTCGCAACCGGGCAGGGCGCCGATCGCGTCGCTGGTCCACCGCGTGCCCCAGGGGCGGTCGAGAAAGCCCGCCGGCTCCTCCTCCGCGAAAACGGAGAGGGGCCACAGTAGAGCCAGCGCCAAGCCGATCGCGCGCCACGCCTGCATGGAGCTTTTCTACGCGGCAGGCGTGAGCGCGCCGGCACGCCGGGCGTGAAAATATCGTCAATCCGGTGGTAGCCGCCCACGCCGCGCCGGGAGGCGGCCTGCTATAGTCCCGCCAGGGTGGCCCCACGCCGATGGCGCGACTCTCGCTGACGCTCCTGGGGGGTTTTCGAGCCCAGCTCGGCTCGGGCGCGCCCGTCGCCCTGACCTCCAAGAAGGCCCAGGCGCTGCTGGCGTATCTCAGCGTGCGCCCGGGGGTGCGCCATACGCGCGACAGCGTGGGCGGGCTCCTCTGGGGGACAGACAACGGCCAGGCCCGCCAGAGCCTTCGTCAGGCCCTGGTCGCCGTGCGGCGGGCCCTGCCCCGCGCGAAGCCGGCCCTCCTCGAGACCAGCAACGAGACCATCGCCCTCAACGACACGGGCATCGAGATCGACGTGCGGCGCTTCGAGCAGCTCGCCGCGGGCGGAGACGGCAAGGCACTCGCCCAGGCGCTCTCACTCTTCAGGGGGGATCTCCTCGAAGGATTCCGGCTCCGCGAGCCGCGCTTCGATGATTGGCTCCACGCGGAGCGCGAGCGCCTGCGCGGACAGGCGGCGCGCGCGCTCGAGAGGCTCTGCGCGCAGCCGGTCGCCGCGGAGGCGCTCGAGGGGGCCATCGGGGCGGCCCTCCGGCTGCTCGCCCTCGATCCCTTGCACGAGTCCGTGCACCGCTCGCTCATGCAGCTCTATCTCCGCGGGGGCCGGCGCGCCGCCGCGCTGCGGCAATACCAGGTCTGTGTCGACGTCCTGCAGCGAGAGCTCGACGTCGCCCCGGAGCCGGCTACGAAGGCGCTCTATCAGCAGGCCCTCTCCCATGCCGCGCCGGCCACGCCGCGTGCCCCGGCGCCAGAGCCGCCGCCCGCCCCGGCCACCGGCCGCCTGATTGGGCGTCAGCGCGAGATCTCGCGCCTCGGCCACGCCTTCGAGGCGGCGCGGGCAGGCCGCGGCCGGCTCGTGACCGTTCTCGGGGAAGCCGGCATCGGCAAGACGCGACTCATCCAGGAGCTGGGCGCCCGCATCGAGCGGCAGGGCGGACAACTCATCATGGCGCGCTGCTTCGAGAGCGAGCAGGTCCTGCCCTTCGCGCCCTGGATCGAGATCCTCCGCAGCGAGCCGGCGCGGGTGGGCGTCGACGAGATGGCGGCCGCGCATCCGCGTCACCGGGCCCAGCTCGCGCGACTGGTACCCGAGCTCGGCGGCGAGCGCTCTTCGGTCCCGGCGCCGCCGGAGGACTACCGGCGGATCTTCGAAGCCGTCGCGCACGTCGTCACCGCCGTGGCCTCGCGGCGGCCCACCGTGATCGCGCTGGACGACCTGCACTGGGCCGACGACATGAGCGTGCGCCTACTGGCCTTCCTCGCCAGGCGCCGGGGGATGGGGCGCTTACTCCTCCTGGCCTCGGCCCGGGACGAGGAGCTGCTCGACCGGCCGTTGACTCGCCGGCTCTTGACCGAGTCGGATCCCACGGGAGGCGAGCTCACGCTGAATGTGATGCCGCTCACCGAGACGGAGACCCTCACGCTGGTGCGTCAGCTCGCGGCCGCGTCGGATGTGGAGCGGGTCACCCGTCGAGTCTGGCGTCTCAGCGAAGGCAACCCGTTCATGGTGGTCGAGACGATGAGGGCCCTGCGCGAAGGCACCACGCCAGCGAGCGCGGACCGGCTGCCGCTCTCCAAGCGGATCCAGCAGGTCATCCTGGGACGGCTGGAGCGGCTCGGCCGGCGCGAGCAGACGCTCGTCGCCGTGGCCGCGATCATAGGGCGCGAATTCGACTACACACTCTTGCCGATGGCCGCCGGGGTCTCCGATCGGGCCGCCGCCGAAGGCGTGGAGGAGCTCGTCCGCCGCCGTGTCTTCCAGAGTACGGGCGAACGGCTCGCCTTCGCGCACGACTACATCCGCGAAGTCGCGCATCACCGCCTGCTTCCCCCGCGGCGCCGGCTCCTCCACGGCTCCGTGGCCCGCGCCATCGAGCGGACATACGCGGGACATCTCGATCCGCATGCGGGTGCGCTCGGCCGACACTACTGCGAGGCCGGCCATCCAGCGCTGGCGGCCCCGCATCTCCGCCGCGCAGCCTCGGTGGCGACCGCCCGGGGCGCCCATACCGAGGCGGTGGCCTATCTCGAGCAGGCGCTCGCCGCGCTCGATGCCGTCCCCCAGCGCCGCGCCGCCATCGAGCAGGCCATCGACGTGCGCTTCGAGCTGTCGAACTGCTTCAGCGCCTTGGGCGAGTTCGCCCGGCAGGGTGACTGGGCGGCACAAGCCATGCGCGCCGCCGAAGGGCTAGGAGATGCCCACCGGCTCGCATGGGCCTCGAGCCTTCTCAGCTACTACGACTGGGTCGTGGGCCGGCATCGCGAGGCATGCGCCCACGCCGAGCGGGCGCTGGCCGCGGGCGAAACGCTGGGCGATGTGCCGTTGAGAGTGAACGCGATGAAGTCGCTCGGCCTCAGCCATGCGATCGCCGGCTATCAGGCGCGGGCCGGCGCCTATTTCGAGCAGTGCATCGCGCTCCTCACCGGGGATCTGGCCCGTCATTCCTGCGGCCTGCAAATCTTCCCCGCGGTGACCTGCCGGGGCTGGCTCGCGTTGACGCATGCCGAGCGCGGGCAGTTCGACCAGGCTCTGGCGCATGGCGCCGAGGCTCTTCGCCTCGCCGACGAGCTCGACCACTCCTTCAGCGGGAGCATCGCCTACTGGTGCGTCGGCCGTGTCTATCAGCTGAAGCACGTCGACGACCAGGCGTTGCGTCATCTCGAGCGCAGCCTCGACCTCGCGCGGCAGGGCAACGTCGGGCTCATGATGCCGCTCGTCGGAGTCGCGCTCGGCCTTCAGCAGGCCGCCGGCGGGCAGCTGGCGCAGGGGCTGGAGCGCCTCGAGAAGAGCTTACGCGTGTTCGAGCCGGGCAATGCTCTCCACCCCTACGGGATGCGCAACTTGGGTTTGCTCTACCTGCAGGCCGGGCGGCGAGACGAGGCCCGCAACGCCTGGCACGAGGGACTCGCCCTCGCGCGTCAGAGCGAGCAGCGAAGCTCCGAGGCCAGCATGCTCTGGTTTCTCGGCAATCTCGCAGCGGAACGCGATGCGAAGGAGGCCGACGTAGCCGTCGAGCACTTCCGCGGCGCGCTGGCCATCGCCGAGGAGCTCGAGATGCGCCCGCTCCGGGCCCGCTGCCACGAGGGACTCGGCGTTCTGTTCGATCGAGCGGGTCGGCGAGCCGAGGCCGAGCATCACCTGACGACCGCGGCGGCCATGCTTCGCGAGATGGGGATCGACGCCGGCGCGGACGAGTTCAGCCGAGCCGCGGCAACACCTCGTCCCCGAGCGCACGGATGAGGCGCGTGCGCTCGGCCACGAACCCCGTCACGAGCAGGCCGTCGATGCCCGCCTCCACGACGCCGCGGAGCTTCTCGGCGCACACCGCGGGGGGGCCGACCGCGCCGAAGCGCTCGGCCAGGTAGGCGCGGAGCGCCGGCTCGGCGTCGAGGAGGCGCGCGTTCGGGCTCGGGCCCAGCGCCTCGTGCGCCGCGGGCTGATAGCCCTTCTGCACCCGCCGGATGGCGTCGGCCAGATCGCCCGGCACGTGCTTGCCCTCCAGCGTGAAGCGGAAAACGTGGTGCGCGTTCGAGGCCAGCTCCATGCGGATCTCATCAATGCCGGCGGCCACGTCATCGGTCACGTTCGCGCGCACCATGCACCAGAGATCGATGGCATCGGGGTCCCGGCCGGCCCGGCGCGCCCCCGCGTGCACGTGCGCCACCGCGTCGCGCACCAGCGCGGGCTCGAGCCCGACGTTGACGATGACGCCGTCGCAGACCTCGCCGGCCAGCTCGAGCGTGCGTGGCCCCTCCGCCGAGAGATAGATGGGCACCGCGCGGGGCGCCCAGGTGAGCCGCACCGCGCGCCCGCGCCACTCGGTTTCCCGACGGGCGTGGAGCGCGCGAACCGCCGCGATATAGGCGCGCAGGTCGGCGAGCGTGGCGGGTCGCTCGGCGAGGTTCAGGATGGCGCTGTCGCCCGAGCCGATGCCGAAGAACGCGCGGCCCGGTGCGATCTCGTCCACGGTCGCGATGCCAGAGGCCGCCACCGCGGGGTGCCGGGTGATGGGATTGGTCACGGACGGGCCGATCAGCACGCGGCGGGTCGCCTGCGCGCAGAGCGCCATCGTCGCATAGAGCTCGCGGAATACTGACTGGCTGTCCGCGACGCCGACCATCGAGAAGCCGACGTCTTCGGCGAGTCGCGCATCCGCCACGGCCGAGGTCACCGACCGGGGCAGGCAGAGCAGGCCCAGCCGCGGCGCGCGCACTTCGCTACGCGCGCCTGCCCTGGCCGCCCGCCGCCTGACGGATCAGCGCGGCAATCGCCGTGAGAATGCCGCCGCCCACGCCGCCGCCCACGATCTGCGTCAGCAGCGAGCTGAGCTCGAGCGCGCCCGACGGTGAGCCCACGCCAGCGCCACCGGTGAGAATCTCGTTGAGAATCTGACCGCCGAGAGCTCCGCCGATCATGCCCACGATCGAGTTCGCCACGGGACCCAGGTTGAAGTATCTCAAGAGCGTCGCGGCGGCGTTACCGCCCACCGCTCCCGCCATCATCTGGATGACCAGGTTCAAGAAGAAGACGTTCATGAGGTCCCTCCCCCTCCCCCGCCGCGCGCCCGGTTCCGGACTTCGCCACGCCCATCTTCGACCAGCACGCCTGGTCACTCCAATGAGACCTTGGTCCGAGGAGATGAGCAAGGCCGTCCGGCGGCTGCACAACCCACTTCGGGTGCCCTCTCGGCAGGGCATGTTGCCTAACCCGTTGATCTGACTTGCGTTCCTTCCATTCAACTCCCGCATTTCGAACTCGCGAGCGGCACGCAGTGCAGCGGCACCGGGGCGAGAAGATCTGACTCAGGCGCCGAGAGCGCAACGCTGCCGCACAGTTAGCTCCGCGTCGTCGTGGATGGCACGCCGGGAATGCCACGTGCACCCCGAAGGGGCCACCATGCCCATCACCATGACCGAAGACGAGCTGCGCTGGAGCCGCACCGTGGCCGAGAGAATGGAGACGTACGACTATCGGAATCCCGACGACGCGGACGATTACATCTCCGCTGCGCTCTATCGTCTCTTCGACGGGCGGCACTTCCGGCTCATCCGCGCCTCCGGCAGGGGCTCGTCGCTGGCCGGGGCGGGCAACCTCGGAGAGTGGCTGCCTACGAACGAGGAGGTGCAGAACTGGAAGAAGTTCTGATCCCGCGCGGTTGAGCCCGCGCGCTACCCTGGGCGTGATGGCCACGATGCCCACGCTGTCCAAGCGCCGCGTCCTCGGGGGACTGCAGTGCCACAAGCGGCTCTATCTCCAGCTCACCGCCCCTGACCTCGCCGCCGCGCCCAGCATCGCGCAGAATTTCATCCGCGAGCAGGGACATGAGGTCGGCCGGCTCGCCCGGCAGGCGTTTCCCCGCGGCGTGGCGGTGGACGCCGCGCCCGACCGGCTCGACGTGGCACTGATGCGCACCGCGGCCCTCGTGCGCGACCCGGCTGTTCCTGCCATCTTCGAAGCCACGTTCCGCCACGACGACGTGCTGGTGCGCGTGGACGTGCTCGTCCGGGCGACCGCGAGGCGCTGGCGCCTCCTCGAGGTGAAATCGGCCACGGGAGTGCGGGCACACGATCTCACCGACGTGGCCATACAGCGTCACGTGCTCGCCGGGTGCGGCCTCGAGATCGAGGCGGCGGCCGTCATGCACATCAATCGCGACTACGTCTACGCGGGCGGCGGCCTGGACATCACGCGGCTCTTCAGCATCGTCGACGTCACCCGCGAGCTTCGCGAGCTCGAGGGCGAGCTGCCGCGCCGGCTCGCCGCCATGCGCGCGGCGCTCGCGGGCGAGGCGCCGCCGGCGATCGCGCCCGGCCCGCAGTGCACGTCGCCCCGCCTCTGCGAGTTCTACGACTGCTGCAATGCGCCGCTCCCCGACGACCACGTCGCGCATCTGCCCGGCCTGCATGGCCGCCGGCTCGCCGACCTCCTCGCGCAGGGCATCGCGCGAATCGGTGATCTGCCGGACGACCTTCCCCTCAAGCCGCATCAGGAGCTCGCCCGCCGCGCTGTGCTCGAAGGCCGCCTGCTCGTCACCGATGGGCTCGCCAACGAGCTGGCCGTGCTCGGCTACCCCCGCGCCTTCATGGACTTCGAGACCCTGGCGCCGGCGCTTCCGCGCTTCGCAGGGATGCGGCCGTACGACGGCATCCCGTTCCAGTGGTCGCTGCACGTCGTGCGCGCGCCCGGCGCCGCGCCCGAACATTACGACTTCCTGCCCACCGACCCCGGCGATCCGCGCCGCCGCTTCCTCGAGGCCCTGGCCGCGGCGGTGGGCGACCGTGGGCCCATCGTGGTCTATAGCGAGTTCGAGGGGAGACGCCTCTCCGACCTCGCAGGCTGGCTCCCCGATCTGGCGCCCGCCGCGGAGGGCATCCGCGCGCGGCTCTGGGATCTCCTGCGCGTGATGCGGACCCACGTGTACCATCCGCGCTTCCTCGGCTCTTTCTCGCTCAAGCGCGTGGTGCCCGCCCTCATGCCGACGCTCGGCTACGACGGGATGGAGGTGGCCGGGGGCTCCGAGGCCGGTCCCACGTGGGATCGGCTCGTGCGGGGACGCGCGGAGGGAAGCCTCACCCCTGCGGAGACGGCGCGCCTCGAGCGCGCGCTGCGCGACTACTGCGGGCAGGACACGCGGGGACTGGTGGAGCTGGTGGGCACGCTCGAAGGCTACAGCCGCTCGAGCACCGCCTGAACGGAGACGAGCCGCCCTTCCTGGCGGTTGCGGTGACCGACCCGGATGATCTCGTCGAGACCCGCGCCCATGATGAGCCGGGGCGCGGCGTAGGCGGGGATCGCAGCCGGGTCGACGGGCCCCGCGGTCTCGGCGGTGACGTCATCCCACGCGCGCACGCGAAAGCCGGAGGCCTCGAGCAGCGCGCGCATCGCCGCCGGCGGACGGAGGAAGCTCGCGCGCTCGTCGCGCGCCCACATCACCGGATAGAGAATGGGCGCCGCCGGGCCGGCCATGGGCTCCTGGGTGGCGAGCAGCCCGCCGCGGCGGAGCACGCGGTGGATGCCGCCGTACAGGCCGGCCTTATCGGCAATATTCATTCCGCTGTTCTGCGTCCACACCACGTCGAAGGCGCCGTCGTCGAAGGGCAGCGCGAGGGCGTCGCCTACCCGATGCGTGACCAGGTCGCCCAAACCGAGCCGGTCCGTGAGGAGCTGGGCGGCGCGCACGAACGAGTCCGTGAGGTCGATGACGGTGACGCGGCAGCCATAGCGCGTCGCGAGCGTCCTCGCGGGGCCGCCGATCCCACCGCCCACGTCGAGCACGCGCGTGCCGGCCGGAGCCTTGTCGAGCCCCGCCAGGCGCGCCAGGCGAAGCGTGGCGTCGAGCCCACCGCCGTGGAAGTGGTCGGCGGGGGCGAGATCGTCCACGGTGAGGGCGTCGAGCCGCCTGCCCGCGGCGGCGAGCGCGTCGAGAATGGCCCGGCCGAGACCCTCACGCTCCCAGTACCCGCTGATCGATGTATCGTTGGCCATGGCGGTAGTGTATAGCGGCCACAGGGAGGGCCCCATGGTGAAGACACGGGTACTCACGCGGGGAATCGCGACGGCGCTCACACTCGGGCTCGCCGCGGCGGTGGCGGCGGGCGCCGACACGCCGCTCGGCAACTGGAACACCATCGACGACAAGACGGGCAAGGTGAAGTCCGAGGTGCAGATCTACGATCAGGGCGGCAAGATCTACGGCAAGATCGTCGGTCTGCCCGAGCCGAACGACGATAAGGGCAAGCCCAAGGTCTGCACCAAGTGCCAGGGGGCGGACAAGGACAAGCCGGTTGTGGGCCTCATCATCATCAAGGATCTGGTCGCCGACGGCGGACACTACAAGGGCGGCACCATCCTGGATCCCGAGGACGGCAAGATCTACCGGGCCGAGATCTGGAACGAAGGCGCCGAGCTCAAGGTCCGGGGGTACCTGGGTCCCTTCTACAAGACCCAGACCTGGACCAAGGCGAAGTAGCGCGCCCGGGCTCCCTACTCGCTGACCGGCATCTCCACCCGCCGGTCGCCCAGCACCACCCGCACGGTGAGCGACTGCCGGCCCGAGGCGATGGGCACCGCGCCGCGATAGCTTCCGGCGGGCGCAATCGGCTCGAGCGTGGTCTCGCGCACGTAGCCGTCGTTGGACTTCTGCCGCAGCGTCACCTGCGCACCGGACATCGGGCTGCCGCGCTGATCGGTCAGGCGCACCGTGAAGGTGGTTCCGTCCTGGCCGGGTGCGCGAGTGACGTCGACGCGGGGAAGACCGGGGAAATCAGGAAGGCGCTCGGTGCGCGTGGCGCCTGCCGACGTCAGCTCGGCGCGGCGCGGCGGCAGCGACGGCGGCGGAAGCTCTCGCGCCGCCTCGGTCTCACGCGGTGGAAGCGCCGCGTCGCGGGCGGGCGTGGGCTCGGCGGGCGGCGCCGCCTCGCGCCGGGCGCCGGTGTCCCGCGACGCGCTCGCGCTGCGCGTGGGCTGCTGCGAGGACTGGCGCGACGGTAGGGCCGCGGGCTCCTGGGCGGACTGGCGCGGCGGAGCGGCCGCGGGCTCCCGGACGACCTCGCGCGGCGGGGTGGCGTTGCCCGAGGGCGCGGGGGATGCAGGCGTCGCCGGCATCGGCGTGGGCGCGGGAGCGGAACTCGACGGCGCCGCGGGAGCCGCGGAACGGCCCGCGGTCTCCTCGCTCGCCGTCAAGGTCCTCGACCGGTCTCCGGTGGACTCGACGGCCGCGCGGCGCGGCTCGGTGAGAACCGTCACGAAGTCTCGGATCTGCGGGGCGAAGAGGAACGCCCCCGCCACGGCGAGGATCAGCGCGGTCGCGAATGCGCTGGTCAGCCCTGCGAAAAAGCCCCGTCGCCGTGTAGGCTCCTCGCCATAGGGGTCCTCCCCCGTAGACGACCAATCCTCGTCGTCGAGCAGCGGCTCGCTCAGTCGACGTCCTCCCATCCGGCCGCGAAAGCCCGCCTCGCGCGCGAGCTCGGCCTCGGCCCGGGCCGCCCGCATCTCCTCGATCTCCGGCCGGCGCTCGTCGTAGACCGAACGCGGCCCCTCGGCGAACGGGCGCGGCGGGGCTGGCGGCGGGGCCATCGGGCCTCGCTCCATCGGGCCTCGCCCGGGCGCGGCGGCCGGATCACGGCGAGGCGCCGTGGCGCCGGCCACTGGAGGGTGATCCTCCTGACGCGAGCAGATTGCATAGCCCTGCACGGCGATCTGCTCGGCGAGTCCGGACCGGCGGCGCTCGCGCCCGGTCGGCCACTGCGGGGCGCGCGTACCGTCGGTGTTCCGCCGGTCCGGCATGATATCGATCTGCTCACCGCGCGCGAGATGCCGATCGAGCGCGATGGTGAGTGGCGCCCCCAGCGCCGCCCGGTCGCGCGCGAGGATGAAGAGGTGTCGCATCATGTCGAGCCTCCGTTCACCAGTACTGCACGTGCCGATGGCTTGACCGGCCACACGAGAAAGCCGAGGTGCAGATCGGGCAGGCCAAAGGTGATGGCATTGACGATCGTGATTGGGGGCGCGGACGAGCACCGGACGGCGCCCTTGGTCACCCGCACCACCCTCTTCACCGCGTTCGTGATGCTGCCCCCGAGACTCATGGGCGTTCGCTTCATCCTACGCCTGTACGGAGGCATGGGGCGAGCACCGTCGATAGACGGTGGGTATTCTCCGGGCGCGCGGCTGGGGGCGGCTAGCTTTCGGAGCGCCGCCGGAGCATCTGCTGCAGGCTTTGCCGCGTGAGGCCGAGCCGCTCCGCGGCGCGGGTCTTCGAGCCGCATTCACGCAGCGCGTCTTCGATCATGCGCCGCTTGAGCTGCTCGATCGCGTCATTGAGGGTGAGCGGCGCGGCCGGCCGCGCCTCGCTCCCCCGCAGGCGCTCGGAGAGCTGGGCGAGGCCGATGGGCTGGCCGGGCTCGGCGAGCGCCACCGCGCGCTCGATCTCGTTCTCCAGCTCGCGCACGTTGCCCGGGAAGGGATAGGCGCGCAAGCAACGCAGGGCCTCCGGCGTGATCCCGGGTACGGCCCGCCGCGCGCGCTCCCGATACATCCGGAGAAAATACTCGGCGAGGGCCGGGATGTCCTCGACGCGCTCGCGGAGCGGTGGCAGCCGGACGGGGAAGACGTTCAGGCGGTAGTAGAGGTCTTTCCGGAAGCGCCCGCTCTCGACATCCATCTCCAGATCGGCGTTGGTGGCCGCGAGCACGCGCACGTCGATGCGGCGCGGGCTCGAGGCGCCCACACGGCGGATCTCCCCCTCCTGCAGCACCCGGAGGAGGCGGAGCTGCATGGCCGGCGACATCTCGCCCACCTCGTCGAGGAAGATCGTGCCGCCGTCGGCCTCCTCGAAGAGCCCCTTGCGATCGGCGTTGGCCCCGGTGAACGCGCCGCGCGCGTGGCCGAACAGCTCGGACTCGAGCAGCGACTCGGGCAATGCCGCGCAGTTCTGGGCCACGAAGCGCGCCTGGCGGCGGGGGCCATTGTCGTGGATGAGGCGCGCGAACATCTCCTTGCCGGTGCCAGTCTCGCCGAGCAGGATCACCGTGGTCTCGGTGTCAAGGATCTTACGCGTGAGCTCCACCGCGGGCCGGAGGCCACCGGCGGCGCCGATCAGCCCCTCGAAGTCGAGGGGCCGTGCGCGGCTCTCCGCCACCTCGCGCCGCAGCGTGTTCACCGCCAGCTCGAGCTCGTCCCGCAGCCGCGCGTTGTCCCGGAGGAGGGCATGGCGCTCGGCGGCGCGGCGAACGATCAGCCGGAGCTCGTTCGGATCCCACGGCTTGGGCACGAAGTGATAGATGTGGCCGGTGTTGATGGCCTCCATCAGGTTGTCGACGTCGGTGTAGGCGGTGAGGATGATCCGCATCGCGTCGGGGACGACGTCCTGGCTTCGGCGCAGGAGCTCCACGCCCGTCATGCCGGGCATGCGGTAGTCGGTCACGATCACCGCCACGTCGGGGCTCGCGGTGAGGGTCCGCAGCGCCTCCTCACCGCCCTCGGCACGGACCACCGTGAACTCGTCGGCGAGAATGGCCTCGAGCGCGTCGAGCACGCGGCGCTCGTCGTCCACGATCAGGACCGTCGCCCGCTCGTCCATCGTCCCCCGTGACGCCTCGGTCTTCTCCGGAATGAAGCGAGTCAGCCAGCGGCAACGCCGGGCTCCCGAAGCCCGACGATCTCGTAGAGCGTCTCCCGATCCTTCAGGCCCTTCAGCTTCGGGGAGCCCAGCTCGCGGTGCGCCACGAGGCCGCTCACCTCGCGGAACGTGCTGTCGGCGGCGATTATATGCGCGTCGAACAGGCGTGTCATCCGCTGGATGCGGGCGGCCGCGATCATGGGCCGCCCCACCACGACCAGCTCGCGGCGCTCGGCGGAGCCGATGGTCCCCGCCATCACCGGCCCCGACGCGATGCCCACCCCGATGTCGAAGCGCGGCAGACCCTCGGATGCCCAGCCCGCCGACAGCCCGCGCACCGCCGTCACCATCTCGACGGCGGCCCGCACCGCGCGCGCGGGCGCGTCCTGGCCTCCCTCGGCCACGCCGAACAGGACCACGATCTCGTCGCCGATGAGCTGCTCCACAGTCCCGCCGTGGCGGAAGATCACCTCGACCATGCGCGCCAGGTAGGCGTCGAGGAGGCGGAGCACCACGGGGCCGGGCGTGCTCTCGATGAGGCGCGTGTAGCCGCGGATGTCCGCGAAGAGCACGGTGGCCTCGCGCCACTCTCCCGGCTGATCCAGCAGGGTCGGGTTGCCGACCACCATGTCAGCGAGGCGCGGCGAGACGTAGCGCTGGAGCTGCGCGCGCACCCCCGCTTCGCTCACCACGCGGGCCTGGGCGGCCCGGAGGTCGGCGAGCGTGGCCTCGAGGTCGGCGTTCTTCGCCGCGAGGTCCTGCACGAGGCGCTCGCGCTCCGCGCTCAGGAGGTGGCGCTCCACGCCGCGGCGCACGGTGTGGATCAGCTCCGCGGGATCCCATGGCTTCAGGATGAAGTGGTAGATGTTGGCGGCGTTGATCGACTGCATCAGCGCCTCGGCGTCCGTGAACGCGGTGA
>DASTYT010000112.1 GCA_035764725.1 Candidatus Methylomirabilota bacterium
CTCCACCGGCTCCATGGGGCTCGGGGCGGTGCAGGCGACCTTCGGCGCCTTCGCCGCGCGCTACCTCGCCGATCACGGCGCACCCTGCGGGCCGGAGCGCTTCATCGTGATGGTGGGCGACGCCGAGCTCGACGAGGGCAACGTATGGGAGGCGCTGCTCGAGGAGCCGCTGGCCGCGCTGGGGACGGTCCGGTGGATCGTCGACATGAATCGTCAGAGCCTCGATCGCGTGGTACCGGATTCGCGGCGCCACCAGCTCCGTGACATGTTCGCGGCGGCCGGGTGGCGCGTGATCGAGTGCCGCTGGGGCGGACGACTGGCCGCCGCGCGGCAGGCGCCCGGCGGTGAGGCCCTGGCGCGGCGCCTCGAGGCCATGCCGAACGCGGAGTATCACGCGCTCCTTCGCCTGCCCGCGGCGGCGGCCCGCAAGGCGCTCGTCACAGGCCCGGACGGCGCCCCCTCGTCCGCGCTGGAGCGCGCGCTCGGCGGGCGCTCCGACGAGGAGGTGCAGGCGCTCCTGGGCGATCTCGGCGGCCACGACCTGGGCGCCATCCTCGCCGCCTACGAGGAGGCCGACCGCGAGCGCGACCGGCCCGCGGTGATCCTGGCCGACACGCTCAAGGGCTGGGCGCTGCCGTTGGCCGCCGATCCCCTCAATCACGGCGCGCTCCTGTCGGC
This sequence comes from Candidatus Methylomirabilota bacterium, assembly GCA_035764725.1. Taxonomy (NCBI): domain Bacteria; phylum Methylomirabilota (SeqCode); species Candidatus Methylomirabilota bacterium. The sequence goes on from DASTYT010000112.1 coordinate 679, forward strand.
GAGCCAGATCGAGGCGCTGCGTGCCGCATCCGGGATCCGCCCCGGGGAGGAGTGGGCGCGCTTCCCGGAGGACAGCGCGGAGGCCGCGTTCATCCGCGCCCGCCCACCGCTCTATCAGGCGCCCCCGCCGCGCGCGCGTGCCATCGAGATGCCAGAGTCGCTGGGCGACGAGCATGCGGGGACCACCTCGACTCAGGAGGCCTTCGGCCGCGTGCTCGCCGGCCTCGCGCGCCTGCCCGCGGGCGAGCGCGTGGTGACGGTGTCCGCCGACGTCGCCATCACCACCCATCTCGCGGGCTGGATCAACCGCAAGCAGGTCTACGCGACGGCGGCCCGCCCGAGCCCCTTCGCGGAGATCCCGCAGGCCATGCAGTGGCGCGAGGCGCCCGCGGGCCAGCACGTGGAGATCGGCATCGCCGAGCACAATCTCTTTCTGCTGCTGGGGGCGCTCGGGCTCACGCGCTCACTGTCGGGTGAGACGCTGCTGCCCATCGGCACTCTCTACGACCCGTTCGTCACCCGCGGGCTGGACGCGCTCTACCACGCGCTCTATTCCGGCGCGCGCTTCGTGGTGGCCGCGACACCGTCGGGAGTGAGCCTTTCCCCCGAGGGCGGCGCGCATCAGTCCGTGATCACGCCGGGCATCGGCGTGGCCCTGCCGGGGATGACGTACTGGGAGCCGGCCTTCGGGCGCGAGGTCGAGTGGATTCTCCTCGACGGCCTCGCCCGCATGGCCCGCGGCGAGGGCGAGAGCCTGTACCTGCGCCTCTCGACGAAGCCGGTGGACCAGGCCCTGGCGCCGCCGCCGACCGCGGCCACGCGCGCCGGCGTCCTCGCCGGGGGTTATCGCCTGCTCGACGCGCGGGGGGCGTCCGGGTGGGATCCCGAGGAGAACGCGGTGTCGCTGTTCGCCGCGGGCGTGATGGCGCCCGACGCGGTCGCAGCCGCGCGGACGCTGGCCGGCGAGGGGATTCACGCGAGCGTGTTCATCGCCACCAGCCCCGATCTCCTCTATCGCGGCCTCCGGCAGCGTCGCGGCGCCCTCGAGCGGCTGGTGGGCGCCGACGAGGAGGGCGTGCCCATCGTGTCGGTGCTGGACGGCCACTCGCACGGCCTGGCGTTCCTGGGCGCCGCGCTCGGCGTGCCGCAGATCCCGCTGGGCGTGGACGACTTCGGCCAGTCGGGCACGCGGGCGGATCTCTACCGCCACTACGGCATCGACGCGCCGGCCCTCGTCGCGGCCGCGCGCACCCTGCTGGGCCGCGCCGCCGGCTAGACGGCGCGGTCCGGCCGCTCAGGACGCGGCGCGCTCCGCGTCCTCGCCTCGCACGGTCACGGTGGCGCCGTCCATGCGCAGCGAGGCGTCCCACGTGATTGCGATGGCGTCCTTCACGCTCTGGTGCGCGGGGCATCCTTCCGGATGCACGGCGAGGGTCCGGGTCGCGGCCTCCCGCGCCGCGGCGGGCAGCGTGATGTCGTAGTGCACGTGGATCGCGGTGATGCGAATGGTGCGTCCGATCCCGCGGATGCGGCCTTCCGCGGTGGCGGTGTACGACTCGCGGTCGAACTCGATCTTGCGCCCTGCCAGGGCGCCGCGCAGCGTGCCGTACATTCAGCCGGCCACGCCCGCCACGATGTGATCGAGTGTCGACGCGATGGGCGGCCCCTCCTTGACGCCGTAGTACTGGCGCAGCGCGCCCTGCACCCCGTACACGACGGGCTCCGGCACCTCGCCGAGGTAGGCGTGGCGGTAGCCGTCCCGGTAGACCAGCCGGGTCCGTGAGATGTATTCGAACTCGTCGGCCATGTGAGATCCTCCTGAGACGTTGGATGCCCGTAATGCCGGACGCGGTTCGCGCCACGAAGGAGGATACGCGCATGTCGATGCCGACGCGATGGGCAGCGCTCGGGATTCTGGGGCTGGGGCTGATCGGGGGGACGGTCGCGCCTCGAGGCGCCTTCGGCGCGACCGAGACCGAGCTCCAGTCCGCGGTGTTTCGCGCCAAGCCGGCGGTGGTCATGGTCGGCGTGCGCGTGGGCGGCACCGCCACGGTGCGCTGCAGCGAGGGGCCGGCGGTGACGGTGCGGCCGGCCGCCATCGGGGAGCTCGGCAGCGGCGCCATCGTGCATCCCGACGGCTGGATCGTGACCAACGGCCACGTGGTGCAGCCCTATCACGAGGGGCGCGACGGGGCCTTCGGGGCCGAGCTCCTCGAGAAGGCGATCGCCGAGGCCTGCGCCCCGGAGCTGGAGCCGCTGGCGCCGGCCACGCGCGTCGAGCGCATCCGCGCCCTTGCTGCCGAGCCGATGAACCGGGACGGGTTCGCCGTCGAGCGCGCGATCACCGTGAACCTCTCGAACGGGCGGGCGTATCCCGCCGCCCTCAAGTACTACTCGCCGCCCGCCTACGTGCGCACGGGCGAGAGCATGCGCGGCCGCGACGTGGCGGTCCTCAAGATCGAGGAGCGCGAGCTACCGGTGGCGCGGCTCGCCGCCCGCAGCACCGATCTCCACCTCGGCCAAAGCCTCTTCGTCATCGGCTTTCCCGGCGTCGTGGCGTCCCACGAGCTCCTGAGCCGCGCGACCCTCTTCGAGCCGACCATCACCACCGGTCGGATCTCGGGTTTCAAGGAGGACATCGGCGGGCAGCGCGTGATCCAGACGGACGCCGCGATCATCCAGGGCAACAGCGGCGGCCCGATGTTCGACGACCGGGGGTACGTGATCGGCGCGGCGACCTTCACCTCCCTCCAGGGCGACCAGGTGGTGCAAGGCTTCAACTTCGCCATCCCGGTGGAGACCATCCACGACGCCGCGCGCCAGGCAGGCTTCACGCCGCTGGGCGACAGCATGTTCACGCGGCTCTGGAACCATGGTGTGGACCTCTACCTGCGCGACCTCCATTACCGGGCGTACCGGAACATGAGCGCGGCCAACCGCATCCATCCGGGGTTTCCGGACGTGGAGCGGGTGCGCGAGGACTGCGACATCAAGCATCGGGAGCAGGGCTACCTCCACCGCGAGGAGGTGCAGTGGGGCGTGGCCGCTTTCGCCCTCCTCGCCCTCGTCGCCCTGGCGTGGTTCGGGGGCCGCTGGCTCGCCGCCGCCTCGCGGCGAACCCTGCGCCGCATCATCCGAGAAGAGCTGGCGGGCGCCCGCGCGGACGCGCCGGCTGGCGCGCCGACGCCGCCTCCGGCCTGATCGCCGCCCCGCACCATCTGCCCGCTCTCACTCACGCCCACGCCCGCCGACTTTGTGAGTGGAAACATATCGGTTCACGATATGATTGGCGCGGTGCCATCGCCGCCGATCGACTACTGGACACTGGCCGAGCTGCGGTATCAGATTCGCCGCTTCCTCCGGATTCGGGAGCTGGCGACGCGGGCCAAGGGTGTCGAGCCGCAGCAGTACGTGCTGCTGCTGCAGGTGAAGGGACTGGAGGGGCGGCGCCCCGCGACGATCGGGACGCTCGCGGAGCGGTTGCAGGTGGCGCACCACAGCGCGGTCGAGCTGGTGGACCGGCTGGTACGGCGGGGCATGCTCGAGCGGCGGACGATGAGTCCGGACCGGCGGTCGGTGGTGGTGCAACTGACCCCGAAAGGGAGCCGTCTGGTGCGCAGCATCGCGGGGGCGTCGCTGTCGGAGCTTCGCATGGAGGGACCGGCGCTGGTGGCCGTCCTGCGGCGGCTCATCGGGAGGGGTAAGGGCGCGGGTGCGCGGACGCGGCGGCGCCCGACGGCGAGATAACGGTCGGCAGCGGGCCCGCCGGAGCGCGGCGCCCCAGGAGACGACGAGATGACGATCACGCGTGGCTCGGTCCTGATGGTCACGGTCCTGACGGTGGCGGCGCTGGGCGCGGCCGGGTGTCCAAAGCGTCCCGGCTCGGCCGTCGGAGCCGCCCCCGCTCCCAGCGGTACCGCATCGGCCGCCTCTTCCGGCTCGATGGCCGCCGCGGGGCAGGGCAGCCAGTCCTCGGCGCAGCCCGGCGCGGGCGGCGGGAAGAGCGCGGCGACGATGCACCCCAGTGAGTTCAGCCAGATGGCGACCCTCAAGGACATCCGCTTCGACTTCGACCGCTACGACATCCGGCCCGAGGACGCGAAGGTCCTGGACGCGAACGCCAAGTGGCTCAAGGCCAATGGGAGCGTGCAGGTCCTGATCGAGGGGCACTGCGACGAGCGCGGCACCCAGGAATACAACCTCGCCCTCGGCGATCGCCGGGCCAAGGCCGCGCAGGCCTATCTCCTGAGTCAGGGCGTGAGCGGCAACCGCCTCCGCGTCATCTCGTACGGGGAACAGCACCCGCTGTGCGCGGCGCATGACGAATCTTGCTGGCAGATGAACCGCCGGGATCATTTCCTCGGCGGCGGCCACTAGCCCCGAGGCTACGTATTTGCCCCGTTGGCGCCGTACTCGTGCAGAACCCAGACGTTTGGCTCGACGTACGTTCCAAGGTTCTTCTCGATTTCGATAGTGACCGGAGCCAGCGCCCCGTCCACGACGAAGCTTCCGCTTTGCGTGAAGCTCCGGTGGGTCCAGCGCGACCAGGTCTTTATGGAGCCCGGGATGGTCATGGATTGATTGCATACGGACAGGATCTTGCCCCCCGTTGCGACGTGGGCGCGGAGCCACGGGTCGAAGATGCGTCCATCCTCCGTCTGTTTTCGCACATACTCTTCCATTGACAGCATCGGGAACTCGCTCTTCCTGCTGGGTCGGACGGGGGCCAGCGCGAATTTCATGCCTTCGTTCTTCCCGATCGCCTTCACGGTCTCGATCATATTCGTACTGAAGCCCTTTGCTCGGGCGTCTGGCGCAACCACGATCGAGAGCATCACCTGAGTGTTGGGGGCCCGGCCCTCCCGTCGGTCGACGAACGCCTTTTCGATGGCCCAGGTCCACCCCGTTTCGGGGAGCTTTGAAAGCTCCCCGTCGAAATGTATGGGAACGCTGTTGGCGGCCGCGACCATCTTCCGACCGTCGAACACGATGAATTGATAGCGAGGGAATCGAATGTAGAGCCATGGCCACAGCCTTCTCGACAACGGGTCCTCGAACATGAAGGCCGGCCACTTGTCCTTCAAGAAGCGATAGAGCTGAAACCCCCGCAGCGCGAATGTCCAGCTCGTCAGCGAGGGATGCTCAATGCGCATGATCACTCCCCCCGGATGGCAGCGTCCTCACCGATGCTACCTCGGGAGCGATGATGTTCTTACTGGATTTGGCATAGGGCGACGCGGGAGCAGGGGGGCCGTCAGACCACAAAAACGAGTTGGGGGGCGGCCCGACCGGGCCACCCCCCAACGGGACTTCAGAGCCTACGCGCGTGCGGCGTGCTAGCTAGGCGGCCAGCCGCTTGCGGATCACCATGCCCACGAGGCCCACTCCCAGGAGCAGCAGACCAGCCGGAGCCGGCACCTGGGGGGTCGTCACGTTCTCGAGGAAGGCGATCACGAACCGGTCATTCTGCTGGCCTTCCGCGGTCAGGCAATTGAGCGTAGTCCCTGCCCCCGCCTCGCAGGCAGGGTCATGATTAGCATCGACCAGTCCCGCGACGTGCAGAATGAAATCCTCTCCCCCGAACGAGAACGGAACATCGAGAGTGCCGAGATTTTCGTTGAAGGTGAACTGGTCATCGCAGGTCGACCCGAGCGTGTTCGTCGTCTGGGTGCACGGCGCCTGGTTTTTCGTCTCCAGGAACGTGACCAGAGGATTGAAGGGCAAATCGAGGATCGTAGTACCGCCCGAGCTGAGGATAAGTTCTGTGTTCAGCTGGATCGTGGCGAGGAAGTTATCCTCTTGCGGGATCGCGTTGTTAGTGTGCCGAATCTGGGCCGTCTCGATGACGGTGCCGTTGTCGGTGATCGTGCCTGTTCCGGTCCCCGCGGGTATGCTACCAACGCTTGCAGGGGAGTTTGCCGGGAAGGGAACAAAGGTGGGAAGCGCGCCGATCGAGAGGTAGCTGTCGATGGCGGTGGTGGCGTTGTCCCAGTTCAGTCGCGTGGACGTGCCAGCGAACCCGCCGGTGCCGGCGAAGCCCAAGCAAGTAGTCCCAGAGCTGCACGTCCCCGACGCGTCAACCCAACCGACGTTGACGGTGACATCGAACGTGGTGGCTGTCGCAGCCGACGACCACCCGATGACCGCGGCGAGCGCGACCATTACTCCCATGAGCACCCTTGCAGTTCTCATCATTGGCTCCATTCCCCCCACCTGTTGATTTTCGCCCGTTCGCCGCTGATTTCCCTGAGCCAGCCGCTGGCTTCTTTGAGTCATGCAAGGAGGGGCAGCAGGCCTCGTGCCAGTTCTACAACTACAACAATATCAGCATGTTATGGCCCCTGAAAAAGTGCTAACCCTGGAAACTGTAAAGGGCTTCATACATCGCCTGTAAAGGCCGCCGAGTCAGCCGCGGAAGCACCCATCTGTAAGGGGTATGGCGGCCTATTCAGGCTGGCGGCGCGGCGCGCTGCGCGCGGCGGCGTGTCACTTCCGGTGAGAGCTCTAGTCCAGAACCGCCCCGGCGGCTCCCCGTGTCTAAGGCATAGCGCGCGGCTGAATCAGTGAGGCGCGCAGAAAGGCCGATGACATGGGCGAGGACCACAACCGGGCGGCGGCACCGCCGGGCGAAGGTCGCGGAGAGCGGTGGGCACTGGTGCTCGCCGGGGGCGACGGAGCGCGGCTCCGTCCGCTGACCCGCGAGCTGTGTGGCGACGACCGCCCCAAGCAGTTCTGCCCCGTCATGGGCGGGCGCACCTTGCTCGAGGCGACGTGGGCCCGCCTGGACGGGGTCATCACGCCCCCGCACCGCATGGCGGTCGTCACGCGCCGCCACGAGCCGTTCTACGCGCCGGTGATGGCGCGGCTGCGCCCGGCGGAGCTCGTGGTGCAGCCCGACAATCGCGGCACCGCGCCCGGCATTCTCTACCCCTTGCTGAAGCTCGCCGCGCGTGCGCCCGCCGCCGCGGTCGCGGTGCTGCCCTCCGACCATCACGTCTCGGACGACGCACGCTTCATGACTTGGGTCGAGGCGGCCTTCGAGGCGGCGGCGGCTCGGCCGGATCGGCTCGTGCTGCTCGGCATGATCCCGGATAGCCCGGAGTCCGAGTACGGCTGGATCGAGCCCGGCGACCTCGTGTCACCCGCTGGGCCACGCGATCTCTACTGCGTCACGCGCTTCTGGGAGAAGCCTCCCGCCGATCTCGCCCAGAGCCTTCGCCGGCGCGGATGTCTCTGGAACAGCTTCGTGATGGTGGGGGCGGTGGAGACCTTTCTCGCCGCCATCGCGTGCGCGCTCCCCGCGCTCTACGGCGCCCTCGACAACGTGGCGCCCGCCTTCGGGGGCGCGGTCGAGGCGGCCGCGGTCCGCGCGGCGTATGCGGCATTGCCGGCGGCCGACTTCTCGCGCCAGGTGCTGACGCCGAGCACGTCGCGCCTCGCCGTCCTGCCTGTCACGGGCGTCGCGTGGAGCGATCTCGGGAGCCCTGACCGGGTGTGGCGGGCGTGGCAGCAGCCGTCGGCGCTCGCGCTGGCCGGCGCTGGGACCGCGGCATGAGCGCCTTCGGACGCGCCGTGCGGGGCACCATGCTCGGCGTGAGTGCCGCAGGCCTGCTCGCGGCAGGCGCGGTGAACCCGCCCGCGTCGGCCCAGACCGTGGACAAGAAGACGCTGTCCTTCCAGGCCGCCACGCGCGTGGCCGCGGCGGCCGAGGCCGCGGCGCGGGAGCGCGGGGTGGGCGTAGTGATCGCGGTGGTGGACGACGGCGGTCACCTGATCCTGCTGCACCGCCTCGACGACACACAGGTGGCCAGCGTCAACGTGGGCATCGGCAAGGCCCGCACCGCCGCCATCTACCGGCGGCCGAGCCGCGAGTTCGAGGAGCAGATCCGCGCGGGCCGCGTGGCCGCGCTCGCCCTCGCCGACGCGACGCCGCTGCAAGGCGGTGTGCCGATTCGGCTCGATGGCAAGGTCATCGGGGCCGTGGGAGTGAGCGGCGACACGCCGGCAGTGGACGAAGCCATCGCGCTTGCCGGCGCCGCCGCGCTCCGCTAACGCCCCGCCGGTCGCGGCGCAACGACCTCGGCCCGTGTCCAAGCAGGTGACCGAGGATCGGGATCCAACCCCAAACCAACGAGGAGGACGAGGCATGCGGATGTGGCGTGGTCGGACGGCGGGCGTGGTGGCGCTGGTGGTCGTGGCGCTGATGGCGATGACGGCAGGCAGCGTGGTGGCCGCGGATCAGACGAGCGGCCCCTTCGCGGGCAAGGCGGTGAACGGCGGCACGGTGACAGTGTCTCAGCAGGGCAGCAAGACGACGCTGACGCTGTCGGCGGACTTCCAGGTCCCGGGCTCTCCGGATCCGCACTGGCAAGTGGTGGATACCAAGGGGACGGTGTATCTGCTGGACCGGCTCAAGCTCAAGGACGACCGGATCAACACCAGCATCACCGTGCCGGAGTACGTGCCCAGCATCGCCAAGGTGCAGATCTGGTGCGCGTGGGCCGAAGTGGTACTCGGCGAGACGGCGGTCGCCTCGCCGGTGATGGCCGCCAAGTAGACCGCAACCGTCGCGACGTCGCGGCGGCCCGGCGCATCTCGGGACCTCCGCGACGCGCGCAGCCGAGAAAGGACATCCCCATGAGCGGGCTGAGGACGATCGTGGCAGCACTCGCGCTGTTCCTGACGGCGGCGCCGGCGCACGCCGAAGGCGTGGTCGCCAAGCGGGGGCTCACGCTGGAGGGCGCCAAGCAGGTGATCGCGGCGGCAGCAGCCGAGGCGCGCCGTCAACGGGCGGGGGGAGCATTTGCGGTAGTCGACGAGGGCGGCAATCTCCTCGCCCTCGAGCGCCTCGATGGGACATTCGCGGCAAGCGGTCAGATCTCCATCGGCAAGGCGCGGACGGCGGCCATCTTCCAACGCCCCACCCGCGCCTTCGAGGAGATCATCCGCGGCGGGCGGACGCCCATGCTCGCGCTCCACGACTTTACCCCCTTACAGGGCGGAGTGCCGATCGTGGTCGATGGCCAGGTGGTGGGCGCCATCGGTGTGAGCGGCGCCGCGAGCGCGCAGCAAGACGAGGAGCTCGCCGTGATCGGCGCCGCAGCGGCCCGGAGCTTCAGCGTCGCGGCCTCCCCCGCACCCGCGATCACCTACATCGAGCGCGGTGCGGTGGCCGCCGCCTTCGCCAAGGGCATGCCTCTCCTCGAGGTGGATGGCTACAAGATTCACGCGAGCCGCCGCGAGGGGCCCGGCCAGGTCGAAGTGCACGACTGGGAGACCGATGTCGTCTACGTGCTGGAGGGGAGCGCCACCGTGGTCACGGGCGGCACGGTGGTGGACGGCAAGGTCACCGAGCCTGGGCAGGTGCGCGGCGCGACCATACGGGGTGGAGAGACGCGGCGCATCGGCAAGGGTGACGTCGTGGTGATTCCGGCCGGCGTACCCCACTGGTTCAAGGAAGTGTCGGGACCGCTCACGTACTTCGTCGTCAAGCCCATCTCGATGGGCGGAGGCGCGCAATGATCGCGCGCGGGCGCGCAGTCATCGCGGTCGCGCTGCTCCTGGCGGCCGCTACGGCCGAGGCCGGACCTCATGCCCTCAATCCCACCGAGAATCGCCCCGATGCGGTGGTGGACCTGGCGACCGCCGACGGCGTGGCCCTCGTGCATGGGCAGTGGCGGTATCGCGATGCCCGGTTGGTCGAGGTGGAGTTCCGCGGACCGGGCCCGGATCTGCGGCCGTCGGGTCCGCCCGTGGCGACACTGGACGTGGCCCCGCACGCGGGCGCGCGCGACCTCGACGACCGCGACTGGACTGTCATCGACGCGGCGGGTATCCGCGAGCGGCGCGGCAACGGGCGGTTGGCGCTAGGCTGGTACCGCGTCACGGTCACCGTCCCCGACCGAATCGGCGCCTTCGATCCCCGCGGCGCGACCGTGGTGCTCGAGGTCGTGGTGGACGACTACGCCGAGGTCTGGGTGGATGGGCGGCTCCCGCGGCGCCTTGGGCAGGTGGGCGGCTCGCTCATCGGCGGATTCAACGCGCCCAACCGCGTGATCATCGGACGCGATGTCCGGCCGGGCCAGACGATTCAGCTCGCCGTCTTCGGCGTCAATGGGCCGCTCTCCGATCCGCCCGCGAATTTTCTGTGGATCCGGTCGGCCACGCTGGACTTCTACCAGGCGCCCCGCTTTCCCGAGGTGCCGGCCCGGGTGCTCCGGCGGGACGCTGGGCTCGACGCAATCGTCCCCGCGGCGCTGCGGGTCGAGAGGGTCGCGGAGGGATTCCAGTTCATCGAAGGGCCGGTGTGGGTGCGGGACGGCGGCTATCTCCTCTTCAGCGATCCGAACGCCAACACGATTTACAGCTGGTCGGAGGACGCGGGGCTGGCCGTGTACCGCGCGAAGAGCGGGTATACCGGTCCCGACATCGGGGAGTACGGGCAACCCGGCTCGAATGGGCTCACCCTCGACCGCGACGGCCGCCTCCTCATCAACGAGCACGGCAACCGTCGCGTGACGCGGCTGGAAAGGACCGGCGCCCTGACCGTGCTCGCCGACCGCTTCGAGGGCCGGCGGCTCAACAGTCCGAACGACCTCGTGTTGAAGTCCGACGGCGCGCTCTACTTCACGGATCCGCCGTTCGGCCTGCCGCGCTTCCACGCCGATCCACGAAGGGAGCTGCCGTACAGCGGGGTCTTCCGCTACGCGGACGGAACGCTCCGGCTCGTGGGCACCGATCTCGCCGGCCCCAACGGGCTCGCGTTCTCGCCGGACGAGCGCTTCCTGTACGTGACGAACTGGGACGAGAACAGGAAGGTCGTGATGCGCTACGCGGTCACACCCGACGGTGGGCTCGCCGACGGCCGCGTGTTCTTCGACATGACCGGCGCGCCGGGCGAGGAGGCCCTGGACGGCATGAAGGTGGATGCGCGGGGAAATCTCTACGTCTCGGGTCCCGGCGGCGTCTGGGTCATCTCGCCCGAAGGACGGCATCTCGGCACCATCCAGCTTCCCGAGCTGCCCGCCAACTTCGCCTGGGGCGACGGGGACGGCCGCACCCTATACATGACGGCGCGGCACGGTCTCTACCGCATGCGTCTCGGGGTGCCCGGGATACGGCCGTGAGCGGCTGATGCTCTTCGCCGTCGCGCTGCTCGCCTTCGCCAGCCTCGGGCTGCCGGACGGTGTGCTGGGCGTGGCCTGGCCCTCGGTGCGCGCGACCTTTGGTCTGCCGCTGGGGGAGCTCGGTGTGCTGCTCGCGGCGACGATGGTCGGCTACCTCGCCTCGAGCTTCAGCGGCGGCTGGCTGGTCGCGCGTCTCGGGATCGGACGTCTGCTCGTGTGGAGCAGCGCGCTCATGGTGGCGCACGCCGCCGTCTGTGCGCTCGCGCCACGCTGGCGCCTGATGATGGCGGCGGGCGTGCTGGCGGGTCTCGGCGCGGGCGCGATCGACGCCGGCATCAACGCCTTCGCGGCGCTGCGCTTCCCCCCGCGGCGGCTCAGCTGGCTCCATGCCGCCTACGGGGTGGGCGCCATGACGGGCCCGCTCCTGATGACGGCGGTGCTGGCCGGGGGCCGCTCCTGGCGCGTAGGCTATGCGGTCCTCGGGGCCTCGCTGGCAGCGCTGACGACCGTCTTCGTGCTCACACGGCGGCTCTGGGAGATGGAGGGGCGCGCCGGTCCCGGATCGGCGTCGGCAGGCGCGCGGAGCCCGGCGGCGACACTCGGGCGCCCGGTCGTCTGGCTCAACGCGGCGCTCTTCTTCGTCTACACGGGCGTCGAGGTCGTCGCCGGCCAGTGGACCTACAGCCTCTTCACCGAGGGCCGCGGCATCGCTCCGGTCACGGCGGGCCTGTGGGTCGCCGGATACTGGGGCGCGCTCACGGCGGGTCGAGTGGCGTTCGGCTGGCTTGCCGAGCGCGTCCCTGCGACGACCCTCCTGCGCGTCGCGATTGCCGGCGCGCCCATCGCCGCCCTCGCGCTCTGGCTGGCGCCCGGTGGCTGGGGCAGCGGCGCCGGCTTGCTCGCGCTCGGAGTCGCGCTGGCCCCGATCTATCCGCTGCTCGTGTCGGAGACGCCCGGACGCCTGGGCGAGGCCGACACCGCCAACGCGATCGGCTTCCAGGTCGCGGCGGCCTATCTCGGCGCGGCGACCCTACCGTGGCTCGGGGGCGTGCTCGCCCACCGATACGGCCTCCCGGTGATCGGGCCGTTCCTGCTGGGCGCGGCGGCGCTGCTCTTCCTCCTGCACGCGTTCGCCCCGCGCCCCGCCGCACCCGCGCTCAGGCGTCCAGCCGCGGTCCCAGCGCGCGGGTGAGCTCCTCGCGCAGCGCCATCCGGGCGCGATGGAGGCGGGACTTCACCGTGGGCACCGACTCGCCCAGGATCTTCGCGACCTCCTCGTTGTCGAGACCTTCCACCTCGCGGAGCACGACCACGGCGCGATAGTGATCGGGCAGGCGGTCGAGGGCGCGTTCGAGCGTCTTGCGCGCCTCGCCGTTGAGCAGGGTCTCCTCGGGCGTTTCCGACCAGTCGGCGAGGAGGAAGGAGCGATCGCCTTCGCGGTGGCCGTCGGCGAGATAGGTGGGCAGCTGATCCTCCAGCGAGACCTCCAGCTGGGCCCGCTTGCCGCGGTGCTTGATGAGGGCTGCGTTGGCGGTGACGCGGTAGAGCCAGCTGCCGAGCGCCGCGCGCCCCTCGAAGCCGTCGATCTTCCGGAACAGGGCGAGGAAGGCGTCCTGCACGACCTCCTCGGCGTCGGCGTCATTTCTCGTGATGCCATACGCGAGGCGATAGAGCCGACCGGCATGCCGCTCCATGAGCACCTCGAGCGCGCTCGCGTCGCGCGCGCGCAGCCGGTTGATGAGCTGGGCCTCGCTCTCAGTGTCCATTCGCCTCCCTCGCTTTGAGCTGCTCGTGGAGCAGACGGGAGCAGTTCCGCAACGTGACGCGGTTCCCCTTCAGGCGGGCGAGGAGCTCGATGCCGTCGCGCCCGACGAAGGACACGGCGCCGAGGTCCAGGGTGAGGGGCTTCCCGGCGTCCAGGAGGGGCCTGCACACGCGCGAGAGCTCACCGACCCAGGGGCCGATGATCTGGCCCTCGAGGTCCACGCGCGCGCCCGCGTTGCCATCCATCCGTATCGAGATGCGCAGCATGCACCCATGTGAGGCAAGAGGCATGCCGGCCAAAAGGGGTCGTTTTGCGGCGCCGCGCCACGAGATGTCGTGGCCGGCTCCCGATGGGCGGAGCTGTCCTACGAGGGTTCGGAGCGGCGACGAATGCCGAGGCGATCCATCCGGCTGCGCAAGGTGTTGGGATGGAGCCCGAGGATGGCGGCGGCTCCTCTCGGTCCCTGCACCACCCAGTTGGCCTTCTCCAAGATGCGGACGATGTGGGCCCGCTCCACCTCCTCGAGCGTGGCGGGCTCGGGAGGTGGCGGAATGGCCGGGGAGACGAGCGGCCCCGTGGGCGGTGGCGGTGCCGCCACGGCTCCCGCGGCCGGAGGCGAGGCGCGGAACAGATCGGGCGGAAGCTCCAGCAAAGGCCCCGCGCTCAGCACCACGGCGCGCTCCATGACGTTCTGCAGCTCGCGAACGTTGCCGGGCCAGTCATAGAGGGCGAGCCGCTCGAGGCTCGCGGGAGACAGCGCGGTCGCGGGGCGGCCGAAGGTCTTCGCGTAACGTGCCAGGAAGAAGGCCGCAAGTTGCGGAATATCCTGACGCCGTTCCCGTAATGGCGGGACGTGAAGCGGGACCACGTTGAGGCGATAGAAGAGATCGGCGCGGAAGCGACCGTCGCGCACGGCGCCCTCGAGGTCCCGGTTGGTGGCGGCGATGACCCTCACGTCCACTTTCACGGTGCGGTTACTGCCGACCGGCTCGAACTGCTGTTCCTGCAGCACCCGCAGAAGCTTGGCCTGCGCCTCTAGCGGCAGCTCCCCGACCTCGTCGAGGAAGATGGTCCCCCGGTCCGCCAGCTCGAAGCGCCCGATGCGTCGGTCAATGGCGCCGGTGAAGGCGCCCTTGGCGTGGCCGAAGAGCTCGCTCTCCACCAGGCCCGCGGAGAGCGACGTGCAATCGACCTTGACCAGGGGCCGCTCGCGCCGGGGGCTCGCGCCATGAACCGCTCGGGCAATGAGCTCCTTGCCGGTTCCCGTCTCTCCGAGGATCAGGACGGTGGCCTCGGTGGGCGCCGCCTGTTCCACCCGCTCGAGGAGCGCCAGCAGGACCGGGCTGGAGCCAACGAGCTCCACGAAGTTGTGACTCTGCCGGATCTCCTCCTGGAGGTACACGTTCTCGCGCTCGAGCCGGGCCTTGAGCGCGGTGATCTCCTCATAGGCGATCATGTTGGCCACGGCCAGCGCCACCTGTCCCGCGACCTCCATGACAAAGCCGCTGTCCGCCTCTGAGTAGCGGTTCGGTGTGGTGCTGGCGATGGCCAGGGTGCCGATGGCGCGTCCCCCGGCGATCAGGGGCACGCTGATGAAGGAGTGGATGCCGTCGGCCAACGCGAGGTCCTCGGCGGGGTACTCGCGCTCGACCTCGAGGTCGCGGCGGAGCAGGGGGAGGCGCGCCTTGAACACATGGCCCATGTGGCTGGCGCCGGCGGGCATCTCGAGCCCCACCGCGAAGTAAGGGGAGGGCACCGTGGACTCGAGCACGAAGAGGCGCAGGACGTCGCGGGCAGGATCGTGGAGGAAGATCGCGATGCGCTCGAAGGGGAGGATCCGCCGGAGGGCCGGGGCCACCGCAGCGAAGAGGGTGTCCCGGGTGAGCTTGCCCACCACGGCGTTGTTGATCTCGAGAAGGGCCCGATAGCGCTCGGCCTGAGCCTCCGCCTCGTCCCTTCCGCTCGGTTCATTCATGGTTTAGGGTTCCCGACCGGCAACGATTCTACCCGCGAACCCCCGGCCCGGCTCCCTGTGTCTAACCGGTGTGCAGCCAGAGTCCAGGGCGCCGCTGACGTGCCAGGAGGCCATCGACCTTCTCGTGGACTACCTCGATCGGACGCTCGGCGAACGGCTGCTGGCCGAGCTCGAGCGGCATCTTGCCGACTGCGCCCCGTGCCGGGCCTATCTCCGAACCTACCGGAGGACGCGGGACCTGACCGCACGCGCCGTCCCCGAGGACATGCCGCCGGAGCTGCGCTCGCGCCTCCGGGACTTCCTTCGCGAGCGCGTGCTCCGGGGCGAGATCTAGGGCTCGAAGCGATAGCCCTGACCGTGGACGGTCAGGATGTGGGCGGGCCGCTCGGGGTCCGTCTCGAACTTCTGCCGGAGCCGCAGCACGTGGGTGTCGACCGTGCGGGTCGTGGGAAAGCGCTCGTAGCCCCAGACCGCGTTGAGGAGTCGCTCGCGAGTGAGGACCTCGCTGGGGTGCTCGACGAGGTAGCGGAGCAGCTCGAACTCCTTCCGGGTGAGCCCTACCTCACGGCCCGCCTTCCAGGCCCGGCGGGTACGCGGCTCGAACCGGGCCTCGCCGAAGACGAAGCTCTCCATCGCGTGCCTTGGCCCCGGGCGGCGGAGGACGGCGCGGATCCGGGCGAGCAGCTCACGCAGGCTGAAGGGCTTGGTGACGTAGTCGTCGGCGCCCAGCTCGAGCCCGCGTACCTGGTCCGCCTCCTCGCCCCGTGCGGTGAGCATGATGATGGGGATGTCGAGCCCACGCTGTCGCAGTGCCCGGCACACCTCCCAGCCGCTCTGTCCGGGCAGCATGAGGTCGAGCACGATGAGATCGGGCGTCTCGGACACGGCGAGGGCGAGCGCGCGCGCGCCGTCGGCCGCCGTCAGGGTCTGATAACCCTCGAAGCGGAGATTGTCCTGGAGCCCACGTACCATCTCGGGCTCGTCGTCCACGATGAGGATGCGCGGCACGTCAGCGTGCTCCCACCGACGGCGCCGAGCCCGCCGCCGGCAGGATGATGGTGAAGCGGCTGCCCTCGCCCACCCGGCTCTCGACGCCCACGCGGCCGCCGTGCGCGTCTACGATGTGCTTGACCAGCGCCAGTCCCACGCCGCTCCCGCGCCGGCCCTGGGTGTCGCTGTGGCCCACGCGGTAGAACTTGTCGAAGATGCGCTCCTGCTCCCGCGGCGGGATCCCGATGCCCTCGTCGGCCACCGCCACGGCGACGGCGTCGTCCGCGCGGCGCGCTGTCACGGTCAGGTGCCGCCGCGCGTCAGAGTACTTGATGGCATTGTCCACCAGGTTGGCGACCGCCTGCTGCATGGCCTCGGCGTCCAGGTCGACCTCGGGGAGATCCGGCTCCACCTCCACGCTGACCTTGAAGCCGAGCTGGGTCAGGGGATGGCGGAAGGCCTCCATGACCTCGAAGATCACGGGCTCGATGGAGCCCGCCGCAAGCACATAGCGACGGCGGCCCTCCTCGATGCGCGAGAAGTCCAGCACGTTGTCGATGAGGCGCGAGAGGCGCTCGCTCTCGCGGGTGATGACCCCGTAGTACTCGCGGCGCGTCGCCTCGTCGGGGACGCGGTTCATCTCGAGCGTCTCGCCGAACATGCGGATGAGGGCCAGCGGCGTCTTGAGGTCGTGGGAGACATTGGCCACGAAGTCGGACTTGAGGCGGATCATCTCCGACTCCCGGCGCACCAGGCGATAGGTGGCGCCCAGTCCCAGCGTGATGACGGCCAGGAGGAGTCCGAACGCCGCGGCGAACAGCCACGCCTGCCGCCGCACGGCATCCCGGGGCGAGAGGCCCGCGGGCTCGTAAAGGGCCAGCCGCCACGACGGCAGCGTCTCGCCGAAGTCCACGGTGAGCACGTGCTCGGTGCGGTCGAGCGGCCGCGGCACGTAGACAGCGCGGTTGTCCCGGTCGAGCACGGCGAGGACGCTCTGGCCTTCGAGGCCGGCCAGCGTCTTCTCGAGGACGTCGCGGCGCAGCGCAGGCTCGCTGCGGACGAGGACGGCGAGAAGCGAATCGAGCGGCGGCTCGCCGGGCAGGACGGCCACGAGGGCGACGCGGTCGCCGAGCGCCACGTGGCGGCGGCCGCCGCGACCCCAGATCGGGGGCGGGATCTCGGCGCGGAGCGCATCCAGCGGCGACGGCCCCGCGGTGGAGGGCGGGTAACGCTGGACGCCGCCGCGGTCGAAGAGGTACACCTCCTCGAACATCGGCGTCTCCGTCTTCCAGGCGTCCATTCGCTGGGGCAGCGTCGCCCGGTCGCGCTGTGCGGTCTGGAGGCGGGCCAGCGCCTCCTCTTCCGCCTTCAGCACCGCCATCTCGATCTTCTCCACCGCCATCGTGGCCATGTCCCGGGCCTGGTCGCGGATGTGGCGCTGCGCGGACGCCTCCCACTGGCGGAGCGAGAGCGCGGCGAGCGCGGCGAGGATGGCCGACGCCAGAAGCACCGAACCGAAGAGCAGGAGCTCCCGGCGCCTCACGGCTCCGCGAGGAGCGCCTGGATGAGCCGCTCCATCTCGGCATATCCGCCCTCGCCGACGTGGGTGAAGCGGATCACGCCCTTCTTGTCCACGACGACCGCGGCGGGCCAGTAGCGGTTCGTGAACCGCTTCCAGATCGCCAGGTCATTGTCCTGGACCACTGGATAGGCCACGCCGAGCTCCTTCGTCGCGGCCACCACCCGCTCGTAGGGCTTCTCCCAGCTGAATTCCGGCGTGTGTACGCCCACGATGGTGAGTCCCTTACCCTGGTACTTCGCATGCCAGTCCCGCAACTGCGGGATCACGTTCTTGCAGTTGTATCAGCCGAACGTCCAGAACTCGACGAGCACGACCCGGCCGCGGAGGCCGGCCATGGACAAGGGCGCGCTGTTGATCCAGCGTTCGCCGGTAATCTCGGGCGCCGCGTCGCCGGCGCGGACCGTGAATGCGCCGGCCGGCGAGCCGGCCCCGAAGAGGCCGATGGCCAGGAGCAGGGACGCGAGAGGTCGGCGCGCCATGCTAGGGCTTCTTCTCCATCTTGTCCTTGTCCTGCATCATGCTCTTGTCGGGCATCTTATCGCCATCCATCGCGCCCTTGTCCATCATCTTGCCCTTCTCACCCATCGCCTTGCCCTTCTCCATGCTGCCCTTCTCCATGGGCATGGCGCCGGACTTCTCCATCATCTTGTCCTTCTCCATCATCTTGTCCTTGTCGCTCATCGCCGGGGCCTGCGCCCAGACTCCCGAGCCGAACGCCATCGTCGCTGCCAGCGCCATCGCTACGCTCGAAGCCATTCGCATGTCGTCACCCTCCCAGGGGACACGGTGAGTTCACTGCCACGGGTCTCATCGTGCTCTCACCGGGGCGGCTGCTTGTCACGAGGGTGTCAATTCTGCGTGGGCTCCAGACCGAGCAGGCGGTCGAGCGAGATCGGGCCGCCGCCGCGAGTCAACAGGAAGGCCAGGATCGAGGCCCAGGTCAGATGCTCGGAGTAGGCGCCCGGATACACGAAGAGCTGGATCACGCAGATCATGCCGAGCAGTGGCAGCGTGGCCAGCCGTGTCGCCAGGCCGGCGACGAGCAGCACGGAGCAGCCGATCTCGAAGGTGGTGGCCATGGTCGCGGCGATCTCCGGCGGCAGCACCGGCACCATGTACTCGTCACGGAAGAGCTGCACCGTGATCTCCCAGGACGCGAGCTTGTTGAGCCCCGCCTTGAGGAACACGGTGGCGATGGCGAGGCGGAATGCGAGCTGCAGGACGCCGAGTGGCACCCGCCCCAGCAAGCCGGTGAGGGTGGCGATGCGTGCGCGGAGCCCCGAGGCCGGGACGGCGGACATGGTCTGCGTGTTCAGCATGGATGAGTCTCCTCTCGTACTGGGTTGAGCGTGAAGTCGACGAGCAAGCCTTCGGTGAAGAGCGCGCTGAGGGCGGCGGCGAGATCCAGCCGGGCGTCCGCCGCCAGGGCCTCGGCGCCCGCGTCCTCGAGCGATTGGCCCGCGGTGAGCCGTGCGCGCAGCGTCCATTCAGCGGGGGCGAGACTGCGGAGCACAGCCTCGTTCCGGACGCGCCGCACCTCGAGGTGGACGGGCCCGGCGTCGAGCTCGACGCGGGCCTCGGGGTCGGCGCCGGGCTGATTGGCGCGCCAGATGCGATCGACGGGATACGGTGAGGCCAGGTACCGGGCTGACGGGTCGACGGTGAAGACGACGCGTGCCGTCTCGTCCGGGGTGAGCGCCCCGAGCGCGGCCGCCAGCGCCGGCGCCTCGGGCGCGTCCACCATCGCCGCGTGATACGCCGCGTGCAGCGCCCACTCGAGGCGCGCGACGTCGGGCAGGTAGGGCAGCCCGTGGCAAGGCGGGAAGCCCGCGAGGAAGTCCGCGAAGCCCGCGCCGTACACGAAGAGCCGAGGCTCCGCGGGCGGCTCGCCGCGGAGGTAGGCGTCGGCGGCGTAGCCGAAGAAGCGATCGTCCACCAGGTGGCACACGACGGGGTAGACGTCCTTGAGCACGGCAGTGAGGCTCGTCCGCACGTGGTGCCGGTAGATGGCCAGGCGCGCCTCGGGGGAGAGGCCGTCGGGCGCCACCACGACGCCGACGGCTTCCGCATCGCCGCCGAGTAGCGTGGCGGCCATGAGCCGCTGCAGCTCAGCCAGCGTGAGCATGGTGTCGCGCGTCGCTCGACGCCGCGAGCCGGCGCTCCGCCGCCGTGGCCTCGTCCTGGAGCACGGCGAGGGCCGGCAGGTCGGTGTCCCACTCGATCAAGGTCGGGACGCTGCCGAAGCGGGCAAGCGCCGCGTCGTAGAGGTCCCACACGGCCGGCCGCACGCGCGAACCGTGGTCGTCGATGAGGACGGTCACGCCATCGGCGTCGTTCTCGGCATGACCGGCCAGATGGATCTCATCGACCGCGTCGGCCGGCAACGCATCCAGATAGGCGAGCGGCTCGAGCCCGACGTTGGCCGCGCTCACGACGAGATTGTTGACGTCGCAGAGCACCCCGCACCCGGTGCGGCGCGTCAGCTCGGCGACGAACTCCGCCTCGGGAATCGGCGAGTCCAGGAATCGCAGATAGCTCGACGGGTTCTCGACGAGGAGGCGCCGCCCCAGCCGATCCTGCGCGCGCCGCACGTTGTCGCTTACAACGATCAGCGCCTCGTCAGTCCAGGGCAGGGGCAGGAGATTGTTGAGATACACGCCGCCGCTGACGCTCCAGGCCAGGTGCTCGGACACGAGGCAAGGGGCCAGCCGGTCGGCGAGCGCGTGGAGCCGGGCCAAATGCTCGAGGTTCAACCCCTCGGCGCTTCCGAGCGAGAGCCCGACACCGTGGAGCGAGACGGGATAGTCCCGGCGGAGCCTTTCCAGCGTGGCGAGGGCGGGGCCGCCGCCCATGTAGTTCTCCGCGTGGACCTCCAGCCAGCCGAGGTCGGGACGGGTGGCGAGGATCTCGTCGACATGCGGGGCGCGGAGCCCGATGCCGGCCCTGGCCGGCGTCCCGCCCGTCATGCCGCGCATGCGCCACCCGTCCCGCGGTGAGGGCGCGCCCTACGCCCGCTTGGCCTGGAGGCTGCCGCCCACGATCTTGTCGCAGGAGCCCTTCGGCATATAGATCCAGGCGTCGCCCTGGTTGTCCTTCCTGGACGTGCCGGCGCAGGACGTGTTGGCGGTCTGGCAATCGTTCTTCCCGGCCTTCGCCACGCCGTAGCACTTCTCGGACTCGAACTTGGGCACCGGAGCCGGACCGGCCTGAGCCAGCGAGAAGTAGGGCAGGCTGAGGGCGGCGGCGACGGCGGAGATCACGGCGGCCTTGGACGTCTTGTTCATGAGCGTTTCCTCCTCATGGGTTGGGGCCGACTGCTTCCTCTTGGACACGTGGGCTTCCCCGCAAGGTTCACCGAACGGAGCCGGGGATTTGTCACGGCGCCGTCAAATCCGCCGACCTCCCGACCGTGAAGACGGCGCAGAGCACGAAACCCACCGCGAAGGCGGCCAACATTCCCGCGACCAGCAGGGCCATGACGTGTCCTCCTCCGCGCCTTGGACGCCCCGAAGCGGTCGGGAGATCCGCGGGGACGGATCAGGGCCCGCGGCGAACCCGGCGTACCCCGCGGCGAGTCCAAGGGGCCATGGAAATCGGGAAAGCCGAGGGGGCGCGGGCGAGCGGGCGTATCCTGGCCCGGCCCTCCACGTCGCTCGCGCCGCGCATCGTCGTGGTGGGCGGTGGCTTCGCCGGGGTGACCGCGGCGCTCGAGCTGGGGCGGCGCTGCTCCGGCCAGCTCCCTGTCCACGTGACCTTGCTAAGCAACCGCAACTTCCTCCTCTTCACTCCCATGCTCGCAGAGGCCGCGACCGGCGCGGTGGAGAGCCGCCACGTGGTGCATCCCCTGCGTCCCCTCTGCGGTCGGTGGGGCGTGGAGTTCGGGGAGGTGGAGGTGGAGGCGGTGGACCTGGCGCGACGGCAGGTGACGGTGCGTCACCATCGCTCGGTGGTGCGGCAGCGCGTATACTACGACCGCCTCGTCATCGCGCTCGGCGCCAGCCCCAACACCGCACTGGCCGCAGGGGCCGCCGAGCACGCGCTCACCTTCAAGAGCGCGGGGGACGCCATCCGCATCCGCAATCACCTGATCGACCTCTTCGAGGCCGCCGCCCTCACGGAGGATCCGTGGACACGCCGCCATCTCCTCACCTTCGTGGTCGTGGGCGCGGGTCACGCCGGGACGGAGCTGGCGGCGGCGGTGGAGGAGCTGGCGCGCGGCATCCTGGTGCGCCACTACCCGACGATCCGTCCGGAGGATGTGCGGCTCGTCCTGGTGGGGAGCGCCGTGCTGCCCCAGACCGCGCCCGATCTGGCCGCCTACACGAAGGCGCGGCTGGTCGCCCGGGGGATCGAGCTCGAGGTTGGCCGGGCGGCGCGCGTCTCGCCCGAAGGCCTCACGCTCGCCGACGGCCGCCTCCTCGAGAGCCGCTGCGTCATCTGGACCGCGGGCAACCGCGTGAGCTCCGTGGTCGCGGCGGTCGACCTGCCGAAGTCGAAGGACGGGCGTCTCATCGTGAACGAGCGCTTCGAAGTGGAGGGCGCGCCGGGTGTGTACGCCCTCGGCGACAACGCCGCCCAGATCGACCCCCACTCGGGACAGCCCTATCCCGCCACGGCGCAGGTGGCGCTGCGCCAGGGGCGGGCGCTGGCGCAGGTGATCGAGGCGCAGCTGACCGGGCGTCCCGCTCGACCCTTTGCCTTCCGGCTCCTGGGCGAGATGGTGCCCCTCTCCCGCCGTACGGCCGTGGCGGACCTGCGCGGGCTCAAGCTCTACGGCTTCCCCGCGTGGCTCATGTGGAAGACGGTCTATATGTTGAAGCTTCCGACCCTGGCTCAGCGGCTCCGCGTCGTGCTCGACTGGACGGTCGAGCTCTTCTTCGAGCGAGACGTGTCCGAGCTGTCGATGGAGGAAGGGGCCGGGGCCCCGAGGTGA
This sequence comes from Candidatus Methylomirabilota bacterium, assembly GCA_035764725.1. Classification (NCBI taxonomy): domain Bacteria; phylum Methylomirabilota (SeqCode); species Candidatus Methylomirabilota bacterium. Next base: position 23,050 of record DASTYT010000112.1, read on the forward strand.
CGCCCATGAAAGCTCCAGCCGTCCGCCTGCCCCTCTGGCGCCGCCTCGCCGTCCGGCTGGCCGCGGCCTTCGCGCTCCTGGCCGGCGCCGGGATCCTCGTCAGCGGCTTCGTGCAATACCGCGCGGAGGATGCCGAGCTGCGGCGGTCGCTCGGCGCCCTGCTCCTCAACATCGCACGCACGGGGAGCCTGCTCGTGGACGGCGATCTTCACGCTCGGCTCGGTCGGGATGGAGGCGCCCACGCGGCCATCCGCGATCGGTTGCTTCTGATCCAGGAGGCCAACGGACTCGACGAATCGCTCTACACGCTGACCGATGTCCAGGCCGATCACGCGCGCCTCGGCGTCGTCGGCAACGGCCTGGGCGCGGTGGGGTCGGACTATCATCTCCAGCCCGGCATCCAGGAGGTCGTCCGTCGCGCCTTCGTCGAGGGCACGCCGGGTTTCACGGACATCTACACTGGCGCGGACGGCGCGTGGATCAGCGCCTTCGCGCCGATTCGCGACGGCTCGCAGACGATCGTCGCGGTGCTGGCGGTAGACTTCCGCGCCAATACCTACCTGGGCGCCCGCGACGCCGTGCGGCGGCGGCTCTACTGGAGCACCCTCGTGGGGGCCGCGCTCGCCCTGATCGCCAGCGTGGCGCTGGCCCGACACATCACCCGCCCGCTCGCCGACCTGCAGGCTCTCGCGCACGGCGTGGTGGAAGGCGATCTCATGCCGCGCCGGACCGTCCGGACGCGCGACGAGATCGGTCTCCTGGCCAACGTGCTGCACCTCATGGTGGAGCGGCTGCGAGTGTCCCAGCGGAGCGTGGTGGAGGTGCTCACGCGGGCGCTCGAAGCGCGCGACGGCCGGACAGGATCTCTTGACCGCCTGGCCGCCGCCTCGGGCGCGGTCGCGGCAGGCCTCGGCCTGACGCCCGCCCAGCTGGAGGCGCTCGAGCTGGGCGCGCGGCTCCATGACATCGGTGAGGTCCAGACGCCCGAGGCAGTGCTCGCCCATCCCGGCCCCCTGTCGCCGGCGGCGCGGACCGTTGTCGAGCGGCATCCCGTCGCTGGCGTGGAGATCCTGGAGCCCGTGGCGCTGCTGACGCCGGCGCTCGACGTCGTGAGCAGCCACCACGAGCGCTGGGACGGCGGAGGCTATCCGCAGGGCCTAGGTGGGGAGGAGATCCCCCTGGCCGCGCGGATCTTCGCCGTCGTGGACACGATCGACGCGCTCACGCATGATCGTCCCGATCGGCACGCGTGGGAGGTGTCGGAGGCCCTGGCGCTGGTGGGGGCGGAGGCCGGCAAACAATTCGATCCGCGGGTCGCCGCCGCCGCCCAGGCCATTCCCCCCGCGCGCTGGGCCGAGCTCCTGCTCGATCGCACCGCCACGGCCTGATGGTGTGTCCAAGGGACATGCCGGGGGAGACCATGAACGCACAGCTGCTCAAGGGACAGACCGCGCTGGTGACCGGGGCCAGCTCGGGGATCGGCGAGGGCGTGGCGCGCGCGTTGGGCGCGGCCGGCGCGGACGTCGTGGTGAACTACGTGACCAATCCCGAGGTGGCCGAGCGCGTGGCCGCGGACATCCGCGCGCGCGGCGTACGCGCGCTCGCCATCCGCGCGGATGTCTCGCGCGAGAACGAGGTCCAGGCCATGTTCGCCGAGATGGCGGGCGCATGGGGCGGCATCGACATCCTCGTCAACAACGCGGGGCTCCAGAAGGACGCCGCCTTCGCCGACATGACCCTCCAGCAGTGGAACACCGTGATCGAGGTCAACCTCACCGGCATGTTCCTCTGCTCGCGCGAGGCGGTGCGGCGCATGATCGAGCGGGGCATCCGCAAGGACGTGTCGCGGGCGGCGGGCAAGATCATCTGCATCTCGTCGGTCCATCAGCGCATTCCCTGGGCGGGCCACGTCAACTACGCCGCGTCGAAGGGCGGGGTGATGGCGTTCATGGAATCGCTCGCCCAAGAGGTGGCGCCCCACCGGATCCGCGTCAATTCCATCGCGCCGGGGGCCATCCAGACCGCCATCAACCGCGCCGCGTGGGAGACGCCGGCCGCGCTCAAGGAGCTGCTGCAGCTGATCCCCTACGGCCGCATCGGCCAGCCCGACGACATCGGCAAGGTGTCGGTGTTCCTCGCCTCCGACGACTCGGACTACATCCACGGACAAACCATCTTCGTCGACGGCGGAATGACGCTCTATCCCGAGTTCGCGCGCGGAGGCTAGACATGGCGCACTACGACGTGGCGATCATCGGCAGCGGAGCGGGTGGCGGCACCCTGGCCTATGCCCTCGCCCCCACCGGCAAGCGCATCCTGCTTCTCGAGCGCGGCGGCTACGTGCCGCGCGAGCGCGACAACTGGAGCACGCGCGCGGTGAACCTCGAGGGGAAGTACCAGACCAAGGAGGTGTGGCGCGACGCGCAGGGGCGGGAGCTCCACCCTCATACCAACTACTACGTGGGCGGCAACACGAAGTTCTACGGCGCAGCGCTGTTCCGCCTGCGCCGCGAGGACTTCGGCGAGGTACGGCACTGGGGCGGGATCTCCCCCGCCTGGCCCATCGGGTACGACGAGCTCGAGCCCTACTACACGCAGGCCGAGCGCCTCTACCACGTGCACGGCCAGCGCGGGGCGGATCCCACGGAGCCCCCCGCCAGCGCGCCGTACCCGCATCCGCCGGTGAGCCATGAGCCCCGCATCCAGGCCCTCGCCGAGGACTTCATGCGTCAAGGCCTCCAGCCGTTCCCCGTGCCCCTCGGGATCATGCTGAACGAGCGGAGCCCGCGGAAGAGTGCGTGCATTCGCTGCGCCACGTGCGACGGACATCCGTGCCTGGTCAACGCCAAGTCCGACGCGCAGGTGGTCTGCGTGGACCCCGCGCTGGAGCATCCGAACGTGATGCTCCTCACCGGAGCCTACGTGGAGCGTCTGGAGACGAGCGCTTCCGGGCGCGAGGTGACGCGCATCGTGGTGGGGCGCGACGGCCGGCAGGAGGTGCACTCGGCGGACATCGTCGTGGTGTCGGCCGGCGCGATCAACTCGGCGGCGCTCCTGCTCCGCTCGGCGAGCGGCATGCATCCGAATGGGCTCGCCAACCGCTCGGGCGTGGTCGGCCGGCACTACATGGGGCACGTGAACTCCGTCCACCTGGCGCTGTCGCGCTGCCCGAATCCGACGGTGTTCCAGAAGACGCTGGCCCTGAACGACTTCTACTGGGGATCCCGAGATTGGGACTTCCCCATGGGCCACATCTCGTTCGTGGGCAAGGTCGACGGTCAGACCCTGAAGGCCGGCGCCCCCGCTCTCGCGCCGGGGTGGACCCTCGAGCTCATGGGTCGCCATTCGCTCGACTTCTGGCTCACCTCCGAGGACCTGCCGGATCCCGACAACCGCGTGACCCTCGACCGGAACGGCAGCATCGTGCTCCACTACACGCCCAACAACACCGCCGGCCACCAGCACCTCATCGCCACGCTGGAGCGGCTGATGCAGCAGCAGACCAAGTGCGGCATCCACGGTGACGAGTGCCACCAGGGGCTCTTCGCGCGGAACCTGTTCGTCGGGGAGCGTATCCCGCTGGCCGGCGTCGCGCACCAGAACGGCACCATCCGCTTCGGCCGCGATCCGCAGACGTCCGCGCTGGATCCGTTCTGCCGCGCCCACGAGGTGGACAACCTCTACGTCGTGGACGCGAGCTTCTTCCCCTCGAGCGGCGCGGTGAATCCGGCCCTGACGGTTATGGCCAACGCGCTGCGGGTCGCCGATCACCTCAAGACGCGCCTCGCGTGAGCGCGCGCCCCGGGAGCCTCGCCATGCGGGACACGCTGGGACGGCACTGGCCGGAGTATCTGATGGAGGCGGCAGGCCTCGGGCTCTTCATGATCTCGGCCTGCCTCTTCGTCACCCTCATCGAGCATCCCGCCTCGCCCGTGCGACAGGCGATCGCGACCCCGATCCTGCGGCGGGTGCTCATGGGGCTCGCCATGGGCCTGACCGCGGCAGGTCTCGTCTACTCGCGATGGGGACAGCGCTCGGGCGCACACCTGAACCCGTCCGTGACGCTCGCCTTCCTGCGCCTCGGGAAGGTGGCGCGCTGGGACGCCGGCTTCTATGTGCTGGCCCAGGTCCTGGGCGGCGCGGCGGGTGTCGCCGTGGCCGGGCTCGCGCTCGGTGGCCTGCTCGATGACCCCGCCGTGAATCACGCCGCGACGCAGCCGGGCGCGCCCGGCGTCCTGGTGGCGTTCGTGGCGGAGGCGGTGATCTCCTTCGTGCTCATGTCGGTGGTGCTGGCGGCGTCCAACGCGACACCCGTCGCGCCCTTCACCGGGCTCTTCGCCGGTGCGCTCGTGGCGACGTGCATCACGCTCGAGGCGCCGCTCTCGGGGATGAGCATGAATCCGGCTCGCACCCTGGCCTCCGCGCTGGGCGCGCGCGTCTGGCACGCGCTCTGGCTCTACTTCATCGCGCCCCCTGTGGGCATGCTCCTCGCCGCCGAAGCCTATCGCCGCCTGGCCGGACCGCGCGGCGTCATCTGCGCGAAGCTCCACCACACGCATGGGCAGCGCTGCATCTTCAAGTGCGGCTACGCGATGGGCGCGCTGTGCTTGGTCCTGCTCGGCCAGGTTGGTGGGGCCTCGGCCCAGGCGCCCGGCACGGCGGTCGGTGAGCCGCGCGCCGCCGCGGTCACCGTGGTCGGCATGACCGTCTCCGACCTCGATCGCTCGGTGGAGTTCTACTCCCGCGTCCTGGGCTTCGAGAAGGAAGGGGAGACGGAGGTGACGGGCGAGGCGTACGAGCACCTTCAGGGGCTGTTCGGCCTCCGCATGCGCATGGCGCGGCTTCGCCTGGGGGAGGAGCGCATCGAGCTAACGGAGTATCTGGCGCCGTCGACGGGGCGCCCCATGCCGCCGGACTCGCGCAGCCAGGACCGCTGGTTCCAGCACATCGCGGTCGTGGTGAGCGACATGGACGCGGCCTATCGTCGGCTGCGCGAGCATCGCGTGCGCCACGCCTCGTCGGGGCCCCAGCGGCTGCCTGACTGGAATCCCAGCGCCGGCGGCATCCAGGCCTTCTACTTCAAGGATCCGGACGGCCACGTGCTGGAAGTCATCGCCTTCCCGCCCGGCAAGGGCGACCCGCGCTGGCAGCGGCGGTTCGGGGCGCTCTTTCTCGGCATCGACCACACGGCCATCGTGGTCGCCGACACGGAGGCGAGCCTGGGATTCTATCGGGATACCTTGGGGCTCGCCGTCGCCGGTAGGAGTGAGAACTACGGGACCGAGCAAGAGCACCTGAACAACGTGTTCGGCGCCCGCCTCCGCATCACCACGCTGCGGGCGGCGGCCGGGCCCGGCATCGAGCTATTGGAGTATGTGACGCCCGGCGACGGGCGCCCCATGCCGACCGATGCCCGCGCGAACGATCTGATGCACTGGCATACGGGCCTTGCCGTCGGTAACCTACGGGCGGCGGCGGCGCGGTTGGAGCGACGGCGAGCATCGTTCCTGTCGCCGGGCGTGGTGGAGCTCCCGGACGCCGCGCTGGGCGCCTCGTCGAGCGTGACCGTGCGAGATCCCGACGGCCACGTCCTGCGGTTGATTCCCTGAGAAGGGGGTGAACGATGGCGAACGGCGGCGCAGAGGTCCGGCGGCTCTCGGAGGCAGACGCCCGGACCGCGCACTGGAAGCGCTGGGGGCCGTATCTCGCCGAGCGCCAGTGGGGGACGGTGCGGGAGGACTACAGCCCCCACGGCGACGCATGGGACTACTTCCCCCACGATCACGCGCGGTCGCGGGCCTACCGCTGGGGCGAGGACGGGATTCTCGGCATCTCGGACAACCATCAGCGCCTCTGCTTCGCGCTCGCCCTGTGGAACGGCCGCGATCCCATCCTCAAGGAGCGCCTCTTCGGCCTTACCGGCACCGAGGGCAATCACGGCGAGGACGTGAAGGAGTACTACTTCTACCTCGACTCGACACCGACCCACTCCTACATGAAAGGGCTCTACAAGTACCCACAGGCGGCCTTCCCGTACGCCGGGCTGGTGGAGGAGAACCGGCGCCGGGGCCGCGACGTCCCCGAGTTCGAGCTGATCGACGCCGGTGTCTTCGAGGGCAACCGCTACTGGGACGTGACCGTCGAGTACGCCAAGGCTGCCGTCGACGACATCCTCGTGCGCATCACCGCGGCGAATCGCGGCCCCGAGGCGGTAGAGCTGCACCTGGCGCCGACGCTCTGGTTCCGCAACACGTGGGCCTGGGATGTGGGCGTCAAGCGGCCACGGCTGGCCGCGGGCGTGCGGGGAGCGGATCACGTGACGGTGGACGCCGAGCATCCCACGCTCGGCGCGCGCCGACTTTTCTGCGAGGGCGCGCCGCCGCTTCTCTTCACCGAGAACGAGACCAACACGGCGCGCCTCTTCGACACCCCCAACGCCACGCCCTACGTCAAGGACGGCATCGGCCTGGCCATCGTGGGCGGGCATATGGCGGCGGTGAACCCCGCCCAGGTCGGGACCAAGGTGGCCGCGCACTACCGCGTCACCGTGCCGCCTGGGGGCGAGGCGGTGCTACGTCTCCGGCTGAGCGATCGCGCTCCCGCCGCGGGTCCCTTCGGGGCGGCCTTCGACACCGTCATGCGCGCTCGGTGCGAAGAGGCGGACGCGTTCTACAAGGCGCTGCTGCCCGGCGAGCGCTCCGAGGACGCCCACCTCGTCATGCGCCAGGTCGCGGCGGGCCTGCTCTGGAGCAAGCAGTTCTACCACCTCGACGTGCGCCGCTGGCTCGCCGGCGACCCGACCCAGCCGCCGCCGCCGCCCGCGCGGACCGCCGGTCGGGACCACGAGTGGACGCATCTCTACAACGAAGACGTGATCTCGATGCCGGACAAGTGGGAGTACCCGTGGTACGCGGCGTGGGATCTCGCCTTCCACACGATCCCGCTCGCCCTGCTCGATCCCGAGTTCGCCAAGGCGCAGCTCATCCTGTTCCTGCGCGAGTGGTACATGCACCCGAACGGGCAGATCCCCGCGTACGAATGGAACTTCGGCGACGTGAACCCGCCCGTCCACGCGTGGGCGGCGTGGCGAGTCTACAAGATCGAGCGGCGGCTGCGCGGCAAGGGTGACCGGCAGTTCCTGGAGAAGGTCTTCCACAAGCTCTTGCTGAACTTCACGTGGTGGGTGAACCGCAAGGATGCCGAGGGCAACAACGTGTTCCAGGGCGGCTTCCTCGGCCTGGACAACATCGGGGTGTTCGATCGATCCGCCCCGCTGCCCACGGGCGGGCACATCGAGCAGTCGGACGGCACCAGCTGGATGGGCATGTACTCGCTCAACATGCTGGCCATCGCGCTGGAGCTGGCCCAGGAGGACCCCGCCTACGAGGACGTGGCCAGCAAGTTCTTCGAGCACTTCATGTACATCGCCCACGCCATGCACCATCTGGGTGGCGACGGGGGCGTGAGCCTCTGGAACGAGGCGGACGGCTTCTACTACGACGTGCTCCACGGCGACGGAGGCGATCCCGTTCCCCTCCGCGTTCGCTCCATGGTGGGGCTGATCCCGCTGTTCGCTGTCGAGACCCTCGAGCCCGAGCAGGTGGACCGCCTCGAGGGCTTCAAGCGGCGCATGCAGTGGTTCGTGGACAATCGTCCGGATCTGGCCGACCACATCGTGGAAGCGCAGCGGCTCGATGGAAAGATCCGCCGGCTCCTCTCGATCGTGACGCAGCCCCAGCTGCCGCGCGTGCTGGGCTACATGCTCGACGAGGGCGAGTTCCTGTCGCCGCACGGGATCCGCGCGATGTCCCGCTATCATCGCGAGCACCCCTACGTCCTCGAGCTCGACGGCATGCAGCACCGGGTGGACTACGAGCCGGCGGAGTCGTCGATCCCGCTTTTCGGCGGGAACTCGAACTGGCGCGGGCCGATCTGGTTTCCGGTGAACTACCTCCTCATCGAGTCGCTGCAGAAGTTCCACTGGTTCCTTGGCGAGGGGCTCGCGGTCGAATGCCCGACACGATCGGGCCGGCGCATGAATCTCTGGGACGTGTCGATGGAGCTCTCGCGCCGCCTCTCGCGCATCTTCCTGCGTGGGCCGGACGGCCGCCGCGCGGCGTTCGGCAGCGTGGAGACCTTCCAGCGCGATCCGCACTGGCGCGACCTCATCCCGTTCCACGAGTATTTCCACGGGGAGACGGGGGCCGGCCTCGGCGCCAGCCATCAGACGGGCTGGACGGGGCTCGTGGCCAAGCTCATCGCCCAGAGCGGCGAGTAGCGACGCTCAGCGGAGCAGCGCCCAACCCAAGAGCAGCGTCACCAGCGTGAGGGGGACGCCCACGCGGGCGTACTCCGTGAAGCCGATCTCGACGCGCGCCTCGCGCGCCGCCTCCACCACGATGAGGTTCGCCACCGAGCCGATGAGGGTCAGGTTGCCGGCGAGCGTGGAGGCCATGGCCACGAGGAGCCAGGCGCGCTGGGAGTCGCCGAGGGTCGCGATGACGGGCTTGAGCAGCAGCACCGCGGGGACGTTGGATACCAGGTTGGAGAGCGCCGCCGTTACCGCGATGAGCACGGGTGGCTGATGGAGGTTGGCCCGGCGGGCCAGGGCGAGGAGTTCCTCCGCCAGGCCGGAGTCTTCCACCGCCCCGATGACCACGAAGAGCCCGGCGAAGAGCACGAGCAGGCCCCAGTTGATCTCGGCGTAGACCTTCTCCGGCTTCACGCGCCGGGTGATCAGCGTGTAGGCCGCCCCGGCGATGGCCACCAGCGCGATCGGCACGCCGGACAGGAACCCCACGAGCATGACGAGCACGACCGCACTCGTCTTCCACATGAGCGGATAGTGGAGGGCCAGCCGCTCGTCCGGGCCCACCGGGGCCAGGAAGGCGGGCAGCTGCCGCCGGTACGTGACCCACACCGCCAGAAACACGGCGGCGAGACCGACGAGAGCGACGGGGGCCTGCGCGAGCAGGAACGCGCGATAGCTCACCCCGGAGTAGCTCCCCACCAGCATGTTCTGCGGATTACCGGTGAGGGTCGCGACGCTACCGACATTGGAGGCGGTGGCGAGCGCGATGAGATAGGGCACGGGCGGCAGGCCGTGGCGGCGCGCGAGATCGACGACCAGTGGCGCGAGCACGAGGCACACGACGTCGTTGACGAAGAGGGCGGAGAGCACGCCGGCCGCGACGACGAGGAGCGCGAGCAGCGTCACCGGGGTGCGCGCGAGGCGGACGGTCTCGCGCGTCACGAGCGCGAAGAAGCCCGAGAGGCGGAGATAGGCGCCCACCACCATCATGCCGAACAGCAGGATGAGCGTGTGGGCGTCCACCGCCGCGACGGCGCGGTCCCAGGCGATGGCGCCGGTGGCCACCGCGGCGGCCGCGCCCACGATGGCCATGCCCGTGCGATCGATGCGGAAGCCCGGCACCCGGCCCAGGGCGAGGCCGAGGTAGGTCATGAGGAAGATGGCGAGCGCGAGGGCCCGCGCGACGGTCACGAGCGACGTCGGGCCAGCGCGCCCAGCCCGTCGTACGCCGCGTACTTGTAGGCCTCTCCGAGGCTCGGGTAGTTGAAGACGGCCTCGATGAAAGCGTCGATGCTACCCTGGGCCTGCAGCACCATCACCCCCACGTGGATCAGCTCGGCGGCGTCCTCGCCCACGATGTGCACGCCCAGCAGCCGGCGGTCGCGCGGGTCGAAGACGAGCTTCACCTGGCCGGCGAGGTCGCCCACGATCTGGCCCCGCGCGTTGCCGCGATACTCCGCCCGCCCCACGCAGTAGGGGCGCCCGCTCTCGCGACAGCTCTCCTCGGTCTCGCCCACCATCGACACCTCCGGGATGCTGTAGACGGTGAGGGGGAGCACGCGCGAGACCGCCGTCTTGTAGGCGAAGCCGAAGGCGTGGCAGATCGCCACCCGGCCCTGCTCCATGGAAGTCGCGGCCAGCCCGGGGAAGCCGATCACGTCGCCCGCCGCGTAGATGTGCGGGACCCGCGTCTGGAAGTGCTCGTTGACCTTGACGTGCCCGCGGTCGTCGACGGCGATGCCCAGGCCCTCGAGGCCGAGCCCGGCGGTGTTGCCGAGCCGACCCGCCGCCACGAGCACCGCATCCACCTCCAGCGTGGTGCCGCTCTTGAGGTCGAGGCGCACCGCGTCCGGCTCGGTCCGCGCCGCCGTCACCCCGTCGCCCAGCGCGAAACGGACGCCGAGCAGCTCCATCTGGAGACGCAGCCGATCGGCGGTCTCGGCGTCGAGGAAGCCGAGCAGCCGCGGGCGGCCGTCGATCATCTGCACGGCGATGCCGAGCACGGCGAAGATGCACGCGTACTCGCAGCCGATGACCCCGGCCCCCACCACGGCGAGGCGCCGGGGGAGCCGGTTCATCGTCAGGATCGAGTCGCTGTCGTAGAAGCGCGGATCCTCGGTGGGCAAATCGGTGCCGCGATTGGGGACGGAGCCGGTGGCGATGAGGATCACCGGCGCACGGAGGCGTATCTCGCCGGCGGGCGCGCCGCTCACCACCACCGTATGGACGTCCTCGAAGCGTCCGGTGCCGCGGATGAGGTCGATCCCGTGGCGGGCCACGTTGCGCTCGACGGCGCCGCGGAGGGAGTCCACGACCTCGCGCTCGCGGTGCATGAAGTGGCCGATGGTCAGGTCGTCGCCCAGCTGATAGTCCACGCCGTAGAGCCCGCGCTGGCGGATGCCGGAGTAGTAGAGCGCGGTCTCGCGCAGGGTCTTCGACGGCACCGTGCCGGTGTTGACGCCAGCGCCCCCGAGGTACCGTGCGCGCTCCACCAGGGCCACGTGTTTTCCGAAGTACGCGGCCTGGGCGGCCGCCTTCTCGCCGGCGGGCCCGGATCCGATCACGATGAGGTCGTAAGCGCGAGGCTCGGACATATTGCTCGAATCATTAACACGGATGCAATGCGAGCGCCTCGTATTCGTCCCACCGAAGTTGCCAGCCCACTGCCGGTAGCTTGGGCTTCTACACGGTAAAGCTGACTGCCGCGGTAATGTCTCGCTGCGACGCTCCGGCGCGACGTTGACGATTTGAGTACCTGACTACCCAGGCCGCGCGTGGTCGGCTACGCGCGCCCGCGCCATCGCTCACCCATTGCCTGCGTTCAAGGGCGTGGCACATGCCTTGCTGCCGAGAAAGCGCCATGTTCGAGCGTGGGCGCCCGGGGGGACGAGGCTCTATAGTTCTGGACGAGGCTCTATAGTTCTGGAGATCTATAGGGCATGATGGGTCGGCACGTATCGATGGGCGCCGCGCTTGCGCTCAGCTCATCAACGTGCACACGCTGGACGCCGCGCGGGTCAACCGGGTGCAGCGTCTCCTCTACACCTCGTCGGCCTGCATCTATCCCGGCTACCTTCAGGACAGCCCCGACGTCACCCCGCTGCGCGAGGAGGACGCCTATCCCGCCGATCCCGAGGACGGATACGGCTGGGAGAAGCTCTACACGGAAAGAGTGTGCCGGCACTATCGCGAGGACTTCGGTCTCGAGACGCGCGTGGTGCGCTTTCACAATATCTACGGGCCGCTCGGGACCTACGACGGCGGCCGCGAGAAGTCGCCCGCCGCCATCTGCCGCAAGCTCGCCCTCGTCGAGGACGAGGGGGTGGTGGAGGTGTGGGGCGACGGCAAGCAGACCCGCTCGTACTGCTACATCGACGACTGTGTCGAGGGGATTCATCGCCTGATGGAGTCGAACCACGCGGAACCCCTCAATCTCGGCCAGGACCGCATGGTCACCATCGACGAGCTCGTCGACATCGTGAGCGCGATCGCCGGCAAGCGCGTCTACAAGCAGCACGACCTCAGCAAGCCGCAGGGCGTCCGCGGCCGGAACAGCGACAACACGCGTCTGCGTCAGGTGCTCGGCTGGGAGCCGACGGTGAGCCTGGAAGACGGGCTTGCCCGGACCTATCGCTGGATCGCCGAGCAGCTCCGGCTCACCGGCCGGATGGCCGCCTGAGGCCTCGCCATGGCGGTGCTCGTGACGGGCGGGGCCGGATACATCGGGAGCGTGGTGGTGGAAGCCCTGCGCGAGCGGGGCGAGGACGTGGTGGTGCTGGACAATCTCTCGCGAGACCACCGGGCGGCGGTGGCGCCGCTCGTGCCCTTCTATCTGGGTGACGTGGGCGACGCCGGGCTGGTCGCCGGTATCGCTCGAGCTCACGCGCTGGAAGCCTGCCTGCACTTCGCTGCATTCGCCTATGTCGGCGAGTCGATGACGGCGCCGGCGCTCTACTTCGGCAACAACGTGGCGCAGGGGGTCACCTTCCTGGACACCCTGGTGAAGGCGGGCGTGCGCCGCCTGGTGTTCTCGTCGAGCTGCGCGACGTACGGCGACCCGGGCGCGGGGGCGCTCAAGGAGGACACGCCCCAGTCGCCCACCAATCCCTACGGCTGGACCAAGTTCGTGATGGAGCGCATGCTCGAGACCTATGACCGCGCCTATGGGCTGCGCTCGGTGGCCCTGCGTTACTTCAACGCGGCGGGCGCCACGGCGACGCGCGGGGAGGATCACGCGCTCGAGACCCACCTCATCCCCAATGTGCTGGCCGCGGCGCGCGGCACGGCGCCCAGCGTGGTCATCTACGGGCGCGATCATCCCACCCCGGACGGCACCGCGATCCGGGACTTCGTCCACGTGAGCGATCTGGCCGACGCGCATCTGCTGGCGTTGGACCACCTGCGCGCTGGGCGGGGCTCGGAGCAGATCAATCTCGGCAACGGCAAGGGCGCCTCCGTGCTCGAGGTGCTCGAGGTGGCGCGCCGGGTGACGGGACGGCCGATTCCGTCGCGCTTCATGGGCGCGCGGGCCGGTGATCCACCCTGTCTCGTGGCCGACGCCTCCCGGGCGCAAACCCTCCTGGGATGGCGCCCGGCCCGGCCGGACCTGGCCACCATCGTGGAGTCGGCCTGGAGCTGGCACCTGGCGCACCCGGACGGATATCCGACCGCCAGAGTGTGATTCGGGGTTTTCTTGACCTAAAAGGTAGGAGGGCCGCATCCTGATCAGGTGACGTCCGCGTCGCGCCCGCCCCGGGAGGTCTCCCAGCGCCTGGCCGCCAGCATAGGCCGGGTCATGAAGGGCCAGGATGCCGGGATCCGAAAGCTCCTGGCCGCGTTCGCGAGCGGCGGGCACGTGCTGCTGGACGACTTTCCCGGCACCGGAAAGACGACACTGGCCAAGGCCCTCGCGCGCTCCATCGGGGCGGAGTTCAAGCGTGTGCAGTTCACGCCCGATCTCCTGCCCTCGGACATCCTGGGCGTGTCGATCTTCGACCAGCGCGATCAGGCCTTCCGCTTCCACCGCGGCCCCATCTTCACCAACGTGCTGCTGGCCGATGAGATCAACCGGGCGTCGCCCCGCACCCAGTCGGCGCTGCTCGAGGCCATGGCCGAGGGCCAGATCAGCGTGGACGGGACGACGCATCGGCTCGAGTCCCTGTTCTTCGTCATCGCGACGGAGAATCCGGTGGAGTTTCGGGGCACATATCCCTTGCCCGAGGCGCAGATGGACCGCTTCGCGCTGCAGTTCGGGCTCGGCTACGTGGCGCCCGAGGACGAGGTGGCGATCCTCTCGGACCAGGAGCGGGGACATCCTATCGACGAGGTTGTGCCCTGCGTGTCCATCGACGACGTGGTGGCCCTGCGGACGCAGGTCGGCGCGGTGCGCATCAGCCCTGAGCTCAAGCGCTACGTGGTGGACCTCGTGCAGGCCACGCGCGCGGCCGCCGGCGTGTCCCTGGGGGCGAGCCCTCGCGCCTCGCTCGCCCTCATGAAGGCGGCGCAGGCCCTGGCACTACTCGACGGCGGCGACTTCGTCACGCCGGAGCACGTCCAGGAAATCGCGCTGCCGGTGATGGCGCACCGCATGGTCGTCGATTCGCAGGCCCGCTTCACCGGCGTCACCGCGCAGAGCATCGTGGAGGAGATCGTCAAGACCTCGCCGGTGCCCGCCTAGCCGGGCCGGGCGCGGCATGCGGCGCCTGCTTTTTCGCGCGTTCCGCTGGACCTGGGTGGTGCAGCACTGGCAGAGCCGGCGCTTCACCCGCGGCGGGTCGCTCGCCCTCACCAGCGTGCTGGCGGCGGCGGTGGTGGGGCTCGACACCAATCGCACCCTCGCGTACCAGGCTTTCGCCTTCCTCGTCGCATTGATCACCGCCGCGGGCCTCGCGAGCCTGACCTTTCGCGCGCGGCTCAGCGTGCACCGCACGATGCCCCGCTTCGCGACCGCGGGGGAGCCGCTCCGGTACCGGGTGACCGTGCGAAACGACGGCAGCCGGTCCCAGCGCGGGCTCGTGCTCCTCGAGGACACCGAGGACCCGCGTCCGTCCCTCGACGAGTTCCTCGCGACGCGCGAGCCGGGCGAGGAGCGGCGCAACTGGTTCGACCGGACGGTGGGCTACCCGCGCTGGATGTGGCTCATCGAGCGGCGGCGGGGCGCGCGCTTCACCGAGGCGGCCGTGCCCCCGGTGCTGCCGGGCGGTGAGGTGGAGGTGCGCGTGGACGCGGTGCCGGTGCGCCGCGGGCGGCTCCGTCTCGTCGGGGTGACGATGGCGCGCCCCGACCCCTTCGGCCTCTTCCGCGGCTTCGTCGGCATCCGCGCGCCGCAGTCGCTGCTCATTCTCCCGCGGCGCTATCCGGTGCCGGATCTGGATCTGCCGGGCTCACGCCGGTATCAGCAGGGTGGGGTGCAGCTGGCCGCCTCGGTGGGGGACTCGGAGGAGTTCGCGTCGCTCCGGGACTATCGCCCGGGCGATCCGCTGCGCCGCATCCACTGGCGGAGCTGGGCGCGCGCGGGGAAGCCCATCGTGAAGGAGTACCAGGACGAGTTCTTCGTGCGGCACGCGCTGGTGCTCGACACGTTCGGGCAGCCGGACGCCGCGGTCGTGTTCGAGGAGGCGGTGTCGGTGGCCGCCTCGTTCGCGGTCGCAATTCCGAGCCAGGATTCCCTGCTCGACCTGATGTTCGTGGGGCCCGAGGCCTATTACTTCACCGCCGGCCGCGGCCTGGCCCACGCGGACCGCATGCTGGAGATCCTGGCCGGCGTCGAGCCCTGCGTGGGCAAGCCCTTCGCCGCGCTCCGCGGCGCGGTGCTCGAGCGGCACGGCGCGCTCTCCGGCGCCATTCTCGTGCTGCTCGCCTGGGACGCGGAGCGCCGCGCCTTCGTGGAAGCCCTTCGCGGCGCGGGCGTCCCCACGCTGACCCTCGTGATCACGCCGCACGGCGTGCCGCCCGTGCCGAGCGCGACTGACCACGCCCTCGCGCCGCACTGGCTCGAGGTCGGCAGAATTGCGGAAGGGCTGGCGCGTCTGTGAAGTCAACCCGTGTGAGCGCGCGGCCGATTTCTGATTATTCGGGCTGGGGGGAAGCGAACTCCGCTCCTCCCTCAGACCCCCCCACAGCCACTGGCTCCGCTCGCGTCGCCAGTGCTCCTCCGGGTCTTTTGCTCGCTGGAGGTTTGGTGTTTTGGGGCTGGCAGACGGGGCTCTGGCCGGCGGCGTGTGTGATGGCGGCGCTGCTGGAGGGGGCGCGGCTGCTGCCGTGGCGCTGGGACCTGGCGCGCGCGGACTTCAACCGGGTGTCGGATCTCTGCTCGGTGATCTTCGTCGGCCTCGTGGTCTATCTCGGGGCGACCACGGACGCTCCCCGCGTGCTGGCTCTCATCTTCCAGTGGTTCCCGTTGATGGTGTTCCCCCTCATCGCAGCCCAGGTCTACAGCACAACGCCCGGCGTCGACGTGCGCATCTTCCTCTGGAGCCAGCGGAAGAAGGCCGACGCCGACGGCACGCCCGCCCCGCGCACGCTGGATCTCCGGTACCCCTATCTGGTGATCTGCATTCTCGCCGCGAGCGCCGCCAACGTGCGGGGCGAGGGCTTTTACCTGGGCGCGGTCGCGATGGCCGCGGTCGCGCTCTGGCGGGTGCGGACGCCGGGCGTGCCGCCCGCGACGTGGGCGGCACTGCTGCTCATGGTGGCGGCGGCGGGCTGGGCGGGGCACGTGGGGCTACATCGCGCGCAGCGGGCGGTGGAGGCCACGGCGCTCGAGTGGTTGGCGGAGTGGATGCGCCGCGACACCGATCCGTTCCGGAGCAGCACGGCCATCGGCTCGATCGGGCGGCTCAAGCTCTCCGACCGGATCCTGCTGCGCGTCGAGCCCGGCGAGGGCGCGCGGCCGCCGCTGCTCCTGCGCGAGGCCAGCTACAACGTGTTCGCCACGCCGTCGTGGCTGGCGGTGGACGCGGGCTTCGCCCCGGTATCGCCGGAGGGAAACGGCACGACGTGGCGTCTCGGCGCGGGGGGACCCCCGCGCGCGCGTGTCACCGTGTCCGCATCCCTCCGGCGCGGCCGCGGTGTGTTGGCGCTACCCGCCGACCCCTACGAGATCGACCGGCTCGCGGCCGTGCGCGTCGAGCGGAATCGCCTGGGGGC
This sequence comes from Candidatus Methylomirabilota bacterium, assembly GCA_035764725.1. Taxonomy (NCBI): domain Bacteria; phylum Methylomirabilota (SeqCode); species Candidatus Methylomirabilota bacterium. The sequence goes on from DASTYT010000112.1 coordinate 39,509, forward strand.
GGTGAAGGTGGACGAGGGATTGGGGCTGATCACCTACACCGCGCTGGTCGGCGAGCGATCTCACCTCGACGGGGCGCCGGGCGCCCCCGATGTGCAGCTCCCCATCGTGGACGGGCCCGCCGTCGCGCGGCTGGCGAGCGATCTGGGACTCGTGGGGAAGCCGCCCGAGGCGGTGGTGGCGTCGCTGCACCGATACTTTCGCGAAAGCTTCCGCTATTCGCTCGAGCGGCCGAAGCCGGAGGCCGACGTGTCCGTGCTGGAGGATTTCCTGCGCCGCTCGCGCATCGGGCACTGCGAGTACTTCGCGACTGCCACCGTGCTGCTCTTGCGGGCGGCCGGCATTCCCGCTCGGTACGCGACGGGCTACTCCGTGCAGGAGTGGAGCCCGCTCGAGGGCGCCTGGGTGGTGCGCGCCCGCCACGCCCACTCCTGGGCGCTCGTGTGGCTCGACGGCGCCTGGCGCGACCTCGACACCACGCCGCCCGGCTGGGGCGAGCTGGAAGGGCAGCACGCGTCCTGGTGGCAGCCGCTGTCGGACCTCTTCGCCTGGGCGGGGTACGGCTTCGACCGCTGGCGCTACGGCGAGCGTCGCGCCGGCGTCACCACGTGGCTCGGCTGGCTCCTCGTTCCGCTGACGCTCATCCTGATCTGGCGGCTCTTCTTCGTGCGCCGCCGGCGACGCGCCGAGGCGACGCGGCCCGCGCCGGAGAGTCCGCGCACGCGCGCGGGAACGGACTCCGAGTTCTATCAGGTGGAAGCACGCCTCACCGAGCTGGGGCTCGGGCGACGGCCCGCCGAGCCGCCGGCCCAGTGGCTGCGGCGCGTGGAGGATCTCCCGCCCGTCGCCGAGTCGCGTGCGGTGCTGGCGCGACTGGTCACCCTGCACTATCGCTACCGCTTCGATCCCGCGGGCCTGCCCGCCACGGAGCGAGCGCGGCTGCGCGACGAGGCAACGGCGTGGCTGGCCGCTACCCGAGATCGCGCAGCAGCCCCGCCGTCGTCCGTATCCCCTGGAAGAGGTGGTCGAGCCTGAGGTGCTCGTTGGGACTGTGCTGGCGGTTGTTGGCGTTGGCGTAAGGGACGACGAGGGTCGGCAGCTTCAGGATGTCGGTGAACGCGAAGAGGGGCACGCTGCCGCCGAGGGTGGGCAGGAGCAGGGCGCGCTCCCCCTCGTGCGCGCGCTCGACCGCGGCGATGACCTCGCGGCACACCGACAGATCCAGCGGTGTCTTCGCGGGATCGTAGCCACCCTTGCTGACTATTCGAACAGTGTTTCCACGCAATGCGTCCAGTAGCGGCTCATCCGGCGACTCCAGCACGGTGAAGCCCTGGGCGCGGATGTGGGCGACGATGCGCTCGTACACGCGCGCCACCGTCTGGTTCTTCACCAGGCGCACGTCCAGGAGCACGGTGGCCCGGTGAGGAATGATCGTGTTGGCCTCCTTGCCGAGAAAGCCCGAGTGAAGTCCCCGGATCGTGAGCGTGGGATGGAACATCAGCCGGTCCAGCAGATCCGCGGGGGCCTTCACGCCGAGATCCTTCTCGAGGGCGGCGAAGTCCACGGGGATGTCCGCCATGAGCGCACGCTCCGCCGCGCTGGGGAGCTGCACGTCCTCCTCCAGCCCTTCGATCAGCGGCGTGCCGTCGGGTGTGGCCATGGAGGAGAGGAGACCGTTGAGCCGCCACGCCGCGTTGGGTACCACGAAGTTCCCCGAGTGCACATCGCGGCGGGCGGCCTCGATCTCGAGCTCGAGCTTCATGTTCCCCCGGGCCCCGCCCGAGAGGGTGGGCCGGCCACTGTCATGCTTGGGCCCGTCGGTGACGAGGACTAGGTCGGCGGCCAGCAGCTCGCGATGCTTCTCGGTGAAGTCGCCGAAGAACGGGCTCCCGATCTCCTCCTCGCCGTCGAAGATGAGCTTCACGTTCACCCGGGGCGCGAGCCCAGCCGCGTCCATGCAGGCGAGCGCTTCCAGATGACACCAGATGGGCCCCTTGTCGTCGGAGGCGCCGCGCGCGTACACGCGATGGGTGGCGAGGGCGTCCGTGGGCACCGCCTCGAAGGGGACGATGGCCGCGCCCGCCTCGGCGAGGCCGGCGCGGAACACGGGCTCGACCGGCGAGGGCTGAAGCCACCCGTCGAGCGGGATCGGCTTGGTGTCGTAGTGGCAGTAGAGGAGCAGCGTGCGCGTGGCCCCGGGCACGCGCCGCTCGCCGAAGACCGCGGGGTTCCCGCCGGTCTCGAGCACCTGCGGATGGAGCCCCAGCGCATCCATGCGGCGGGCGAGCCAGTCGGCGCAGAGGCGGACACGCTCGGGCTCCTGGCTCACGCTGTCGCGGCGGAGGAAGTCGACGAAGCTGGCGACCTGCTCGCGACGGCGGCCGTGGCGGATGCGATCAAAGGCGCTCCAGTCGGTCTCCGGAGGGGTCATGCGGCGAGCATACCCGGAAGCTCCGGGCGCGGGTAGACTATCGCCCATGCCCAAGGAGAAGCCGCCGGGCAAGAGCTATCGCGACTGGGTCGAGGAGATGATCCACGAGGCCGAGCAGGCCGGCGAGTTCGCGCACCTCGAAGGGGCGGGGCAGCCGATCCCCGGCATCACCGATCCCTACGATCCCGACTGGTGGGTGAAGAAGCTCCTCAAGCGGGAGAAGCTCTCCATCCTGCCTCCCGCCCTCGACCTCCTGAGAAAGGTGGAGGCCGGCCTCGACGCGGCGTGGGCGGCGCGCCGCGAGGACGATGTGCGGGCACACGTCGCCGGGCTCAACGCCGAGATTGCCCGGGTGAACAGCCAGATTGCCGAAGGGCCCGCCACGCAGATGGCGCCGCTCGACGTGGAGTCCATCGTTGTCGAGTGGCGCGCGCGGCGCGCCGCATCCCCCTAAGCCGGCGCATGAGCGCGCCGGGGCGCGGCGGGGCCGCGGTGGTGCTGATCGCCCTCGCGGCGCTGTGGCCCGCACGCGCGGGCGCCCAGTGCATGCCGTCGGGGCTCCCGCCCGAGACGCCCGCCGCGCTCGTGCTCTCCGGCGGCGGCGCCAAGGGTGCCTACGAGGCGGGGGTGGTGCTCGGCCTCGCCGCTCGCAGTGTGCCCGTCCGGGTCGCCGCCGGCTCCTCGGCGGGCGCCCTGACCGCCGCCGCGCTCGCCGACGGCCGGCTCGATCGCCTCGAGGCGCTGTGGCGCGGCGTGACGCGCGAGCAGGTCTACGCGCTGCGACCCGGCGTGTTCTTCGCGGGGCTCCTGCCCGGGTGGCTGACCCTGCTCGCGCTCGACGGTGCGGGCTCGCTGCTCGATCCCGCGCCGTTGCGTCAGCTCATCGCGAGCGCGGTGGACCTGGACCGGATCCGTGCCTCGCCGGTGGCGCTGCGCGTCGTCGCCACCGACCTCGAGCGGCGGGCGGTGCGCGTGTTCGACAACCGCACCGTCACCGTCGACGCGCTCCTCGCCGCCTCGGCGGTGCCGGGGCTGTTCCCGCCCGTTCCCGTCGGAGGTGCGGTGCTGGTGGACGGCGGCCTGGTGGCCCGCGCGCCCGTGCTGGAGGCGCTCGACGGCCCCACGCCGCCGCCCCGTGTGATCGTGGTGCTGAGCTACGCCGCCGGCGAGAGCGGGCCGCCGTCGACCACGCTCGCCCGCGTGCTCGAGGAGGCCTTCGAGACCGCGATGGTCCATCAGATCCGGCGGGACGTGGAGCTGGCGCGTCTCAAGTATCCGGCGGTGGACGTGCAGGTCCTCGTGCCCACTGCGCCGCTGCGGCTCCGGCCGCTGGACTTCGACGGCCCGGCAATGAGCCGGGCGCTGGAGCAGGGGCGGGCCGACGCGCTCGCGTGCCTCGGCGAGTGGGGCGGACGCTAGGCGGGGGGGCTCAGCTCTCGCGGCCGCTGCCCTGCACGCCGCGCAGCTTGGGGTCGAGGAGATCGCGGAGGCCGTCCCCGAAGAGGTTCAGCCCGAGAATGCTCGCCATGATGGCGGCGCCGGGGAAGAGGGTGAGCCACGGCGCCTGCTGGAGATAGGAGCGGCCTTCCGCGAGCACATTGCCCCAGGACGGGATCTGGGGCGGCACGCCCACGCCCAGGAACGATAGCGCGGCCTCGCCGAGCACCGCCGCCGCGAAGATGAAGGTGCCCTGCACGATCACCGGCGACATGCAGTTGGGGAGCACGTGCCGCGCGATGATGCGGCCGTCACCGATGCCGAGCGCACGCGCCGCCTCGACATAGGGCGTCTCGCGGATCACCAGCACCGAGCCGCGCACGATGCGGGCCACGCGCGGCACGTACACCACGCCCAGCGCCACGATCACGTTGAGCACGCTCGGGCCGAGGGAAGCCATCATCGCGATGGCGAGGATGATGCCGGGGAAGGCCATGAGGCCGTCCATCATCCGCATCAGCACGTTGTCGAGGCCGCGGAAGTAGCCGCCGAGCACACCGAACAGCACGCCGCCCGCGAACGACAGCGCGACCACCGACCCGCCCACGATCATGGAGAGGCGCGCGCCGTAGATCACACGGCTCCATGCGTCCCGCCCCACGTGGTCGGTGCCGAACCAGTGCTGGACGGTCGGAGGGGCCAGACGCGCCTTCACGTCCAGGGCCTGGGGATCGACCCCCGCGATGGGCGTGGCGCCGAGGGCGATCAGCACATTGATCACCACCAGCGCGGCCCCCAGCACCGCGCTGCGGCGGCGCAGGAAGGCGCGGACGCCGAGCCATTTCACCTCGCCGGTGGCGGGCATGACTAGCGGAAGCGAATCCGCGGATCGATCGCCAGATAGGCGAGATCCACGAGGAGATTGATGGCGGTGTAGGTGACGGCGATCAGCAGCACCACCCCCTGGACCACGGGATAGTCGCGACGGAGCACCGCGGAGATGATGAGGCGGCCGAGCCCCGGGATGTTGAACACGGTCTCGATCACCACCGCGCCGCCCACCAGGAGGGCGAAGGTGATGCCGATGACAGTGAGCGTGGGAATGATGGCGTTCTTCAGCGCGTGCTTGTAGATGACCGTTCGCTCGGAGAGGCCCTTTGAACGCCCGGAGAGGATATATTGCTCGCGGAGCACATCGAGCATGCTCGAGCGTGTGATGCGGGCGATGAGGGCGGACTGCACGAGCCCGAGGGCGAGCGCGGGCATGATGAGGGAGCGGAGATTGGGCCAGAGCCCGGTCTCCAGCGCGGCGTAGCCCGCCACGGGCAGCCAGCCGAGCCAGACGCCGAAGCAGAGGATCATGAGCAGGCCGAGGAGGAAGTTCGGCACCGAGAGGCCGAGGAGGGCCAGGGCCATGAAGGACTGGTCCAGCACCGTGTTGTGATGCCGGGCCGAGATCACGCCGACCGGGATCCCGACCAGCACCGCGACGAGCATGGACCACGCGGTGAGGAGGAGCGTGGGCTCCAGGCGCTCGAGAATCGCCTCGATCACCGGGCGACGGAGGAAGATCGAGTCGCCCAGGTTGCCCCGGGCGAGCCGGCCCCACCACTTCACGAGCTGCACGGGCAGGGGCTGATCGAGCCCCAGCGCCCGCTGCATCTGCGCGATGTCCTCGGCGCTCGCATAGGGCCCGGCGATCACGCTGGCCGGATCGCCGGGGGCCAGGCGGATGAGGACGAACGACACCGTCGCCACGACGAGCATCACGGGGATGACCGCGATGAGGCGACGGATGACGTAGACGGTCACTTACTTTATTTGGCCAGCCACGAGTTCCAGAAGTAGAGGAAGGGCTGGGGGCGGAAGCCGCGTAGCTCCTTGCGCGTCACCTGGAACGTGAAGTAGTCGCCGAACTTCACGCGGCCGACGTCGTCGTAGAAGATGGCCTGGACGCGCTCGATCTGGGCCTTCCGCTTCTTGGGATCGGTCTCCTTGAGCATCTCCGCGACCAGGCGCTCCTTCTCCTCGTTGCACCACCAGCCCGGCCAGTTGCACTGGATCGACGTGGCGATCGCGGGATCGGCGCCCAGCGTGAAGCCGGTCGAGAAGATGTCGTAGAGCTCGGGCTTGTTGCGGCGCTGCACCAGCGTGGCCCAGTCCAGCACCTGGAGGTCCACCACGAAGCCCGCCGCCTCCATCTGCTGCTTGGCGACGAGCGCGGCGTTGTACATCCAGTCGTACTCCTTCGTCGTGATCCAGCGCACCGGCTCGCCCTTGTAGCCCGCCTCGGCGAGCAGGGCCTTGGCTTTGGTGGGATTTTTCTGGCTGTAGCCGGTCACCCCCGACGTGCTGTGGAAGGCCGCCTGCTCGGGATAGAAGAGCGCGCCCTCGAGCCGGTAGAACGCCTTGTTGCCGATGGCCGCCGACATGATCGGCTCCATGTCGAGCGCGGCGAGGAAGGCCTGGCGCACCTTCTTGTTGGCCATCACGCCCTGCTTGTGATTGGGGACGGCGGTGATCCAGCCGTAGGGCTTCACCACCTGCGGCTCCAGCGCGGGCAGGGACTTCACCCGGTCGTACTGGTCGGCCTTGATGGTCTGCGCGTAGTGGTACTCCCCGGTCTCGACGCCAGCTAGCCGCACCGCCTCGTCGGGCACCGGAATGAAGAGAATCTCGTCGAAGTAGGCCACCCGCTTGCCGCCGTAGCCCCCGTCGGCGGGCTCGCTCCGCGCCGCGTACTCCTTGAAGCGGGCCAGCTTGATGTGGCGATCGGGCTTGTGCTCGATGAACCGGTAGGGGCCGGTGCCGATGAACTCCTTGATCTGGCCCTCGCCGGCGGCGGCCATGACGTCCTTGGGATAGATGGCGGCGCCGTTGTTCGGGCTGCCGAGCCCGAAGAGGAGGGAGCCCGACGGCTCCTTGAGGTGGATGACCACGGTGTAGGGGTCCTTGGCCTCCACCGCCTCCACGCTCTTCCAGAGGGCCTTGCCGGTGGTGGACATCTTCCCCCACCGCTGGAGCGAGGGCACCACGTCGGCCGAGGTCATCTCCTTGCCGTTGTGGAACTTGACGTTCTTCCTGAGCGTGATGGTGTAGCGCCGCCCGCCGTCCGTCACGGTGTGGCTCTCCGCGAGCATGGGGATCGGCTGCAGGTTCTTGTCGTACGTGTAGAGCGTCTCGTAGATGTGCCACGTGATCTGCTGGGTGATGACCGCGGTGGTCCAGTGCAGGTCCAGCGACGGCGGCTCGCCGATCATGGCCGCCTTGAGCACGCCGCCCATGCGCGGAGTGTCCTGCGCGAGCGCGGGCGTGGCGAGCAACGACAGGGCGAGGGCAGAGAAGATCAGACGCTTCATGGAGGCTCCTTTCACGACACCCGCGCGCGTCGCCCTTGCCAGAAGGGCTCGCGCAGGACGCGCTTGAGTATCTTCCCGGAGCCGGTGCGCGGGATCTCCGCGGCGAAGGTCACCGAGCGCGGCGTCTTGTAGCCGGCCAGGTCCTTGCGCGCGAACGTCATGACATCCTCCGGGGCGACCGCGCGTCCGGGGCGCGCGACCACCACCGCGTGGACACTTTCCCCCCACTCGTCGCTGGGGACGCCGAATACCGCCACGTCCGCGATGTCGGGGTGCCGCTCGAGGACGGCCTCGATCTCAGCGGGGTAGATGTTCATCCCACCCGAGATGATCATGTCGCTCTTGCGATCGCAGATGTAGTAGAAGCCGTCGGCGTCGCGGTAGGCGACGTCGCCCACCGAGGCGAAGTCGCCACGCCGCGCGGCGGTGGTGGCGGACTCCGCCTTGTAGTAGCCGACGAAGGTGTTGGGGCTCTTCACGAACACCTCGCCGGGCACGTCGGGCTCGAGGATCTCGCGGCCGTCCTCGCCGTAGAGGCGGATCTCCACGCTCGGCAGCGCGCGCCCGCAGGAGCCCGGCCGCTTGCGGTGATCGCCGGGCGCCAGCACGGTGTCCACGCCCAGCTCGGTGGAGCCGTACACCTCCCACAGGGAGTCCTCGCCGAAGTCGCGCATGTAGGCCTCCTTGAGGGCCATCGACCACGGGGCCGCATTGGCCACCATGCGCTTCATGCTCGACAGGTCGTACCGGCGCTTCACGTCGTCCGGGAGGGCGCAGATCATCCGGATCGGCGCGGGCGCGGAGAACGTCATGCTGACGCGATACGTCGCCACCAGACGCAGCCAGTCCTCCGGGTCGAAGCGCCGCTGGAGGACGACCGTGTTGCCCAGCCGCTGGCCCAGGCCCATGTAGCCGAGCGGGCCGGAGTGATACAGCGGCCCGGTGGTGATGTAGATGTCCTCGGGCCGGTTGCCGCACACCTCCAGCAGGGGCCGGGCCTGGCTCGGGTCGGTGGGCAGCCGCACCGCGCCCTTGGGCCGGCCGGTGGTGCCGGAGGTGTAGAGCATGCTCGCGGGCGTGCCGGGGGGCACGTCCACCTCGGGCTCGGCATCCGCCGCGCGCGCGAGCAGCGCGTCACTCGACAGCATGCCCGGCCCCGCCGGGCCGCCGAAGACGACGATGTGGCGCACGTGCGGCACGGCGTGGCGGATCCGCGCGAGGAGATCCGCCTGCTCGGCGTCGGCGTACACCACTGTCGCGTCCGAGTTCCCGATGACGTAGGCGGCCTCGTCCGCGGTGAAGCGGTAGTTGAGCGGCACCATCACCGCGCCGATCTTGGGCAGCGCGTGGACCACGCGCAGCACGCCCGGCGAGTTCGGCCCGCACCAGACCACCTTCTCGCCCGGCTTGACGCCCAAGCCCAGCAGCACGTGGGCGAGCTGATTGGCCTGCCGGTTCAGCTCGGCCCAGGTCCAGGTGGTGACGGGCGCGCCGGGCCGGTCGTCGATCACGGCCGCCTTGTCGCGAAGCGTTTCCGCAAAATCGGCGAGATAGGAGCGGACGACGGGCATCAGCGATGGTCCTCGGCGCGATCCTGGGGCACGAAGCCCAGCACCCGGCGGGCGTGCTCGAGGTCGCGATAGCTCCAGCGATTGTCCGAGACGGCGAAGAAGATGCCGTGGCGGAGCGCGGCGGGCGCCTCGATGGCGCGCTCGAGGATCTGGACCACGTCCCTCTGGCTGAGCCAGACGGAGAAGTCGCGCGGGGTGGTCGGGCGGTCCTCCGCCTTGACTCGCCCGATGCGGATCGAGAGCACCGACAGGCCGTGCTCGTCCGCGTACTGCCGGCCCAGCGCCTCGCCGTACACCTTGCTGACACCGTAGAGCGCGGCCGGCCGTACCGGCGTCTCGTGGGTGAGCATGGGCCAGGTGGTGAGTCCGTCGTACTTCCCGCCGACGAGGGCCGCGTAGGGCTCCTCGAGCTCGTAGCCCGTGACGGTGGCGCCGCTGGAGGCGAAGATCACGCGTCGCACCCCCGCGCGGCGCGCGGCCTCGAAGACGTGGTACGTGCCCACGAGATTGTCGCGCTGGATACGCTCCCACGGCACGCCGCCGCCCGCCGCCGCGGCCAGGTGCACCACGATCTCCACGTCCCGGAAGGCCGGCTGGATCTGCTCCAGGTCGGCGATGTCCCCGCAATGGCACTCGACTCCGGCCAGCTCCCGTCGATTCAACGCCCGAAGTGCGTAGCGGCCTTCCAGGCGCCGGCGCAGCGCGCCGCCGATGAGTCCGCTCATCCCGGTCACGAGGATGCGCGGACCGGCCATCGCCCTGCTCAGACCGCCACCCGGACGCGCTCGACGAAGTCACGCCGGAGCGTGAGGCCGAGGCCGGGCCCCCTCGGGGCGAGAACGTGCCCGTCCTCGAACGCAATCTCCTCCTCGACCAGGTCGTTGAGGAGGGGGTTGTGGCCGCGTGAGAACTCGAGGATGGTCGCGCACGGCGTGGAGACGCAAAGGTGCAGGCCGGTGGCGAACAGGATGGCCGAGCCCCAGAGATGCGGGGCGACCGTGAGCCCCTGACTCGCGGCCAGCGCTGCGATCGTCCGCACCTCGGTGATCCCCCCGGCGATGGCGGGATCCGGCTGCAGGACGTCGACGGCGCGCGCGTCGAGCATCTCGCGGAAGGCGAAGCGTGTCTGCTCGCTCTCGCCGGCGGCGATCGGGATGTCGGTGACGGCGCGCACCTCGGCCTGGCCGGCGAGGTTGTCGGGCGACACCGGCTCCTCGAGCCACGCGAGATCGTAGGCCTCCACCTTCCGGGCGAAGCGCTGGGCCTCGCGCACGCTCCAGGTGCCGTGGGCGTCCACCATGATGCCCACGCCGGGTCCGAGAGTCTCGCGCGCCTCGGCGACACGGGCCGCGGAGTCGTCCACGCTCGCGTCCTGGAGCCCCACGCGCATCTTCACGGCGCGGTGGCCGCGCTCGACGTACTGGAGCATCTGCTTGCCGATGCCGCCGACGGGGGCCCAGCCCCCCGAGGCGTAGGCGGGGACGCGATCGCGATACCGCCCGCCCATGAGTCGCCAGAGCGGCACGTCCAGCGAGCGGCCGAGAATGTCCCAGAGCGCAATGTCGACACCCGACACCGCCGACAGCGTGACGCCGCGGCGGCCGATCGTGGGAAAGGTGCGCCCCTCACGGGCGGCATAATGGGCGCGCGTGCCGTTGTAGAGGAGATCCCAGGCGCCGGTGATGTCGCGTGGATCGCGGCCGATCAGCAACGGGGCGAACTCCTCCCGGATCAGCGTCACGATCGCGGCATAGTTGCCAAGATTGCCGACGGCAGCCTTGGCCTCGCCCAGCCCGGTGATGCCCGCGTCGGTGTCGATCTCGACCAGGCACATGTTGAACGAATCGTTCCGGCCGAAGTCGCTGACGTGGGCGGCGGCGGCAGGGATCGGGGCGCGGAGCCAGGAGGCGCGGACAGCCATGATTCGCATGGGCGAGGCGGTGGGACGAGCCTAGCCGGGGCCCCCGATCAAGTCAAGGCGCGGGCCGCCCGGCCGAGGTCACGAGCGCGATCACGCCGGCCACCGCGGCCACCGCGCCCAGCGTGGCCGTGGCCACGACCGCGGGCAGGGAGGCGCCGCGGAGCGCGACCGCCACGAGCGCGCCCGCGACGACGAGCGCGGCCGCCGCGAGCGCCCCGACCGCCAGCACGGGCGCCCCGTGCCGCAGCAGCAGGCGCGCCACCGCCGGCTCGACGGCGGCGCCACGGGTGCGCGCCGCGAGATGGGTGAGGGCCAGCAGCAGCACGAGGCCGGCTCCGAGCACGGCGCCGGCGAGCGGATGGGATGCCGGCTGCGCCAGCCCGAGCGCGAGCGCGTAGGCCATCAACGCGAGGGCGCCGCCCGCCGTAGCCAGCGGCACGATGCCCGCCAGCGTGCCCGCGCCCCCGACGAGGACGGCGGCGATGCCCAGCGCGCTCACGCCGGGCCACGGAGAGAGGGCGGGCCCGACGCCCGCGAGCAGGACCATGAGCCCGGTGGCGGCGAGCGACGCGGTCATGCCCGCACCCGGCGCTGGCGCGGCCGATGCCAGACGGCGAGCGCGGCCTCCAGGGGCTCGACGCCATCCCAGTCGATGATCGTGAGGCCGCGCGCCCGGAGCTGATCCAGCTCCGCACGGCGCTCGAGGGCCCAGAGGCGGGCCGCCAGGTCGGTCACGGCGCCGCCCCCGACGAGCGCGCGGGCCGCAGCGATTGGCGACACCGCGACGAGGATCAGCTCGAAACCCCGTGCCGTGAGGTCGGCCGCCGCGCCCAGGAAGCGCCCGTCGAGCAGCGGGCTCAGCGCGATCACGAGCGCCTCGGGCGGGAGCACGCGCGGCGGGATGCGCTCGAGGTCGCGCGCCACGTAGGTGAACACCACCGAGGCGCGCGCCAGCGTGTCGAGCAGCCGCTCCCAGTGGGCGCGCCCCGACGCCGGCCGCACCTGGCGCAGGATGCCGCCGTACTCGATGAGCCCCACTCGGTCCTTCCGGCCGAGGTAGGCCGCGGCCAGGCTCGCCGCGCCGCGCACCGCCCGATCGACGGCGGAGTCGCCGGCAGGGCCCACGTCAGCGAGGGTGTCGAGCAGGAGCACCACGTCGGCGCTGCGCTCGCGATGGTGCTGGGTCACGTGCAGCGCGCCGAGCCGCAGCGTCGCCCGCCAGTTGACGTGGCGCACCTGATCGCCGGGCACGAAGGGCCGGATGTCGCCGGGCTCGATGCCCTCGCCCTGCGCGGGCGAGACGTGGTGGCCCACATAGGTCTGGGTGCGTCCGGGGCTGGGAGGACGGCGGAGAGGGGTGACGTGCGGATACACGGAGACCTCGGAGATCTCCCGGTGCACGGCCTCGGCGGCGGCGAGCCCCAGCGGCTCCCAGCGCCGGAGGTGTAGGTCGCCGAGGCGTAGCCGCTGGCGGCCCGCGCAGCCCAGCTCGAAGGACCAGCGCACCTCGCGATCCTCGCCCGCCGCCACGAAGGCGTGATGGTGTCCGCCCGCGACTGAGACGTGGGGCGGCAGCGGTTGGTAGAGCTCGACCATCTCCCGCGGGCCGGGCGCGCGGAGTGTCACCGTGACGGTCACGCGCTCGCCCTCGACCAGGCGATCCCGCGAGATGCGGCGGGTCACCTGCCAGTCGCCGGCCGCCGGCCGCGCGCGACGCCCGGCGGCGAGCGCGACCACCAGCGGCACCGCGGCCACGATCAGCTCGGCGCGGCCACTCAGCACGCCGAGGAGCAGCGCCCAGCCCAGCAGGGTGACCAGCGAGAGGTTGAGGGCGGTCGGGCGCCAGCTCACGACGGCTCGGCGGTGGGCGTGGGTACCTGCTGGAGCAGGCCCTCCACCACCTGCGCCGGCGTGATACGCGAGACCCAGAGCTCGGGACGCAGCACGAGGCGGTGGGCGAGGGCGGGCTCCGCCATCGCCTTCACGTCGTCGGGCAGTACGAACTCGCGACCGCGCAGCGCCGCCTCGGCGCGGGCGAGCTTGAGCAGCGCGAGGGTGCCGCGCGGGGAGGCGCCAAGGGCCACGCGGGCGTCGGCGCGCGTGGCCTGGGCCAGGGCCACGATGTAGCGCTCGATCGCCTCGCTCACGAACACATCCTCGAGGGCCTCCTGCATCGCGAGGAGCTCGGCGCGGCTCACCAGCGTGGGCACGCTGGCCGCATCGGTCCGACGCTCGCGCCGGCCCCGCAGGATCTCGTGCTCCGCCTCCGGCGCGGGATAGCCGACGGCGACCCGCATGAGGAAGCGATCGAGCTGGGCTTCGGGAAGGGGATACGTGCCCTCGAGCTCGATGGGGTTCTGGGTGGCGATGACCAGGAACGGGAGCGTCAGGGGGAAGGACTGCCCCTCCACGGTGACCTGGGCCTCCTGCATGGCCTCGAGCAGGGCGGCCTGGGTCTTCGGGGTGGCGCGATTGATCTCGTCGGCGAGCAGCAGGTTCGTGAACACGGGGCCCGGTCGGAACTCGAAGCGCCCCGCGCCCTGGTCGTAGAGGAAGCTCCCGGTGATGTCGCTGGGCAGGAGGTCCGGCGTGAACTGGATGCGGCGAAAGCCGAGGTCCAGCGCCTGGGCGAGCAGGCGCGCGATCAGGGTCTTGGCCAGCCCCGGAAAGTCCTCGATGAGGACATGGCCATTGGCGAGCACTCCGGCGACGATGCGCTCGAGCACCTCATCCTTCCCCACGATTATGCGGCCGAGGGTCGCCACCACTTCGCGGGCCCGCTCGGCGACGGCGGCGATCTTCATCGCTGGGACTCGAGCGCCGCGATGACGGCGCGCAGCCCGCCCAGGCTCGGGCCGCGGCCGCGGCGGCTGGGCGGTGGCGTGAGCGGCCGCGTCGAGAGCGCCTGGAGGCGCGGCCAGAGGACCTGCTCGAAGTGGCGTCGGCTGCGGCGGGCGGCGCGCAGGCCCGCCGCCGTCTCGCGCAGACGCAGTGAGGTGGCATCGTCGCCGGGGGCGGGGACGCGGGCCGCGTCGAGGGCCGAGGCCTCGTGGCGCGCGAAGCGCTGCGCGAGGGCCGCGCGCAGCTCGAGCAGCACGATGCCGAGCACGCCCGCCGCGGCCAGGCGGGGAACGACCGCTCGCCAGGGCGACTCGAGGTAGACGTAGACGGGCACCGAGAGCAGCAGCACGATCCCACCCAGCACCGCGCAGCGCACCGCGACGATCAGCGCGTCGCGATCAGCGCGCACGGGGTGGCTCCGCGTGAAGGGGAGGCTCGGTATCGAGGGCGGCGCGCACCGCGTCGAGACAGTCGCACGCATCGTCGCGCGCGTCCGTGCCCAGCGGCCGGTCGCTGAATCGCGCGAGCTCGAACAATGCGGTGAGGCGCCGAACCGCGGGCGCCGGCACCGCCACCTGGGTGAGGGCCGCGCGCATGAACTCGGCCGGCGTCTGCCAGGCCGCGCGGGGCATGCGCGCCGCCGCCAGCGCCACCTCGAAGCGCCGGTAGGCACCGATGATCGCGGCCCGCACGTCGCGCTGCGCGCGCAGGTCCTCCAGGCTCTCGTCGACGGCGGCGACGAGCGGGCTCGCCTCGCGCCGGCCCCGCGTGCGCCAGCGGAGCAGGCGCTCGGCGAAGACGACGAACAGCATCAGCACGCAGGTGGCGAGCGACACGAGGAGAATGAGGAGCCCGAGCGCGTAGTCGTAGATGGGCACCGAGGTGGGCGGCTTGCGCGCATGGGCCAGGAGATCCAGGAGCCCCGCGAGCGCGGCCAGCGGCGCCTCCAGCGGGTGAGGGCCGCCGGGCGTCCAGCGCGCCCACGTGTAGCAGGCGAGGATGGTGAGGAGCAGCACGAACGGCAGCGCGACCAGGGCGGCGCGGCGTTGCGGGCGCGCCTCCCGCAGGAGCTCGAGCGAATCGTCGACGGGGCGGGGCCGCCGCTGCAGCGAGAAGAACAGCACCATGGACAGCGCGAGCAGCCCGACCACCAGCATGGCGATCGCGTCCGGGATGTGCACGACGAGGCTGGCGCCCGGCTCATCGCTCGGCGTGGGCGCCTGGCCCAGCGTGGCGCCCAGCGCCACCACAAGGCCCAGGCCGGCGAGCGCGCCCGCGCGGAGCCGCGTCATCGTGGGCCGACCTTAGCCGGAGTGCTTCCGGCGGTCAAGTTGACGCCTGCACGGGCGCGTGACACGATGCCGCGGTGGACGGGATCTTTCACACGAAGGACGCGCCCGAGCGCCTGGCCGAGGGCGTGCACCTTCTCCCGCTGTTCGGCAACGCGACCTGCATCGACGCCGGCGACGGGCTGATCGTCGTCGATACCTGCGTGCACGCGCGCGGGCCGCGTCTCCTCGAGATGATCCGCAGCCTCTCGGACGCCCCGATTCGCTACGTGATCTATACGCACGGGCATCTGGACCACGCGTTCGGCGTCTGGGCGCTGCTCGATGAGGCCGAGCGGCGCGGGCGGCCGCGCCCGGTGCTCGTCGCGCACGAGGCGGTGCCCGCGCGCTTCGACCGCTATCGCGAGATGGCCGGCTACACCGAGCACATCAATCGTATCCAGTTCCGCGTGCCGGCCGGGCGGCGGATCATCGCGCCCGAGCGGTTTCACTATCCGGACCTGACCTATCGCGACCGGTTGGAGCTTCGCGTGGGTGGGCTGACCCTCGAGCTTGCGCACGCCAAGGGCGAGACCGACGACGCCACCTGGGTGTGGATCCCGGAGCGGCGCGTGGCCTGCGCGGGGGATCTCTTCCTCTGGTCCTGCCCGAACATCGGCAACCCGTTCAAGGTGCAGCGCTACGAGGTGGAGTGGGCGGCGGCGCTCGAGGCCATTGCCGCGAAGGCGCCCGTGGCCATGGCCCCCGGGCACGGGCCGGGTTTGATCGGTGAAGACACCGTGCGCGAAGCTTGTCTCGACACGGCGCGGGCGCTCCGCTGGCTCCACGGGGAGGTGGTGCGTCGGCTCAACGCGGGCATGTGGCCGGAAGCGATCCTGCGCGAGGTCACCGCGCTGCCGCCCGATCTCGCCGCCCGGCCCTATCTCGCGCCGACCTACGGCTGTCCGACCTTCATCGTGCACGGGATACTCCGCCGCTATCACGGCTGGTTCGACGGCAATGCCGCGCATCTCTTCCCCGCGCCGGCGACCGAGATCGCGGCGGACGTGGTCGGCCTGGCCGGCGAGCGCGCGCTGCTGACGCGGGCGCGGGAGCGCGCCGGAGCGGGGGAGCCGCAGCGCGCCCTTCACCTCGTGGACTTCGTGCTGGACGGCGGCGCCCCGGCCTTCGCGGCCGAGGCCCAAGCGCTCAAGGCCGAGCTCCTCGCCGCCCGTGCGGCGGTTGAGCCCTCCTACATCGCGCGCAGCATTCTCGAGAACGGCGCGGCGGCGGCGACCGCGGCGGCGCGCGCGGAGGGGCGTTGAGGTGGCGCTGGACTTTGCCCTCGAGCCGGAGCAGGAGACGCTGGTGCGCACGCTGCGCGCCTTCGCCCAGCGCGAGCTGGCTCCGCGCAGCGGCGAATGGGACCGCGCCGGCGTGTTTCCCGCCGACGCCTGGAAAGAGATGGGGGCGCTCGGACTGCTCGGGCTGCGCGTGCCGGCCGCGCTGGGCGGGCAGGAGACCGATCTTGTCACGGTGGGCCTCGCGATGGAGGAGATCGGCCGCGGCGACCTCTCCTGCACCTACGGCATCCAGCTCTCGGTGCTCGCCGCCGAGATCCTGGGCGCGCACGGGGACCCGGCGCTCAGCGAGCGGTGGCTGCCGCCGATGACGCGCGGCGAGGCGGTGATCGCGCTGGCCCTCACCGAGCCGTCGGCCGGCTCGGACGCCGCGCATCTGGCCTGCCGGGCCGAGCGCGACGGCGAGGGCTGGGTGCTCACCGGCGAGAAGTCCGGCATCAGCCTCGGCATGGCGGCCCACGCGGCCATTGTATTCGCGCGCACCGGGGCGGGTGGCGCGCGCGGCATCTCGGCCTTCCTGGTGCCGCTCGACCTGCACGGCGTGGCGAGAAGCCCGCTCCGCGACATGGGCTCACGGGCCATCGGTCGCGCCGTGCTCGCCTTCGACCACGTGCGGCTGCCCCGCGGGCATCTGCTCGGCGGGGAGGGTACGGGCTTTGGCCAGGTCATGCGCGGCTTCGACTTCAACCGCGCACTGATCTCGCTGGCGTGCCTGGGCGGCGCCGAGGCGTCCCTCGAGGAGACCATGGCCTACGTGAAGGAGCGCCAGGCGTTCGGGCGCCCCCTGGCGCGCTTCGAGGGCGTGACGTTCCCGCTCGCCGAGGCGGCGACGCTGGTGGAGGCCGCGCGCGGTCTCTGCCTCCGCGCCCTGTGGCTCGCGGATCGCGGCGCCCCGTGCACCAAGGAGGCCGCGATGGTGAAGTGGTGGGCGCCGCGGCTGGCCGTGGACACCATTCATCAGTGCCTGCTGCTGCACGGCCACTACGGGTACACCGACGAGCTGCCGTTCGAGCGGCGCATGCGCGACGTGATGGGACTCGAGATCGGCGATGGCACCGCCGAGATCATGAAGATGGTCGTGGCCCGCGAGCTCCTGGGCCGCGAGAGCCTGCCCTACTAGCGGAGCAAGAGGAGACCCTGTCCCCATGACCGAGTCCATTGCCATCAGTCACGTCGTCCAGGGGCCGATCCCGCCCACCGCCGCGCGCGCGACCTGGCCCAATGTCCTTCACACGCGGGTGGCCGAGCTGGCGGCCGAGCTGGGCCCCGGCGCCTGGGCCAAGCGCATGATCGCGGACGAGCGGCAGCTCGTCACGCTCATCTCGAGCCCCGCCGGGGCGGGGAATCGTCCGCACTGGCATCGCGACTTCGACGAGTGGTGGGTGGTGATGGCGGGGCGTCTCACCTGGGAGCTGACGGGCGGCACCGTGCTCCACGCCGCGCCGGGCGACATCGTCTGGGTGCCGCGCGGCACCGTGCACCACATCCGGACGGAGGGCGCGGAGCGCTCGCTGCGGCTGGCGGTGGCCATGCCGCCGGCCACGCACTACTTCAGCCCGTGCGAGCAGTGCGGCTTCACCGACGACGGCCCGCGCGAGTGGCAGGCCTGAGCGAGCGGCGCTAGCGGGCGGGCTGTATCGGGCGGCCGGTCACCAGGACTTCACGCAGGGCCGGGCCGAGTCGCGCGAAGACCGCGTCGGGCTGGGCGCCCACGCCGTCGCACGTCTTGCTGAGAAAGCAGCGCGCGCTCGCCGCGAGCACCACGTCCAGGATCTCCGCGTCGTCGAGTCCGTGCCGTCGCAGACCCTCGACGTCCTCGGCGGTGATCGCGGAAGCGTCGCGCACTACCTGCTGGGCGAAGGCCATCATGGCCACCTCCGCCGCGGTGAGCCCGGCGCGCTCGTAGTCGCGTGCCACCGCGGCGAGCTCCGCCTCGGTGAACATCCCGGCGTCCAGCAGCACGCTGCTGTGGGCGAGCTGTCAGTAGCTGGAGCGGAGCGCGCGCGCCGCCGCGATCGTGATGAGCTCGTAGCGCCGCTGATCCATGTGACCGCGGATCGCCGCGATGAGCTGGCCCCAGGCCGCCAGGACGTCGGGGCGGTGGCCGAAGAGCTTCGCGTAGTTGGGCACGTAGCCCGACTGTTCGCGGAGCGCCGCCTGCTGCTTCCGCGCATGCTCGGAGAGATCGTCACCGGAGGGCTCGTTGATGTACGGCATGGGAGAAGGATACTCCAGGGCCGGCGGGGGCGCTTGACCGGCGCCGGCCGGGCCCGCTAGGCTCCTGCCCCGTGACCTCTCTGCGCGGGCGCGTGGCGGTGGTGACGGGCGGCTCGCGCGGGATCGGCCGCGCCATCGCGCGGCGGCTGGCCGCCGAGGGCGCGGACTGCGCCATCACCTACCGCCGGCACGTCGACGAAGCCCGCGCCGCGGTCGCAGAGCTCGAGGCGCTGGGCCATCGCGCCCTCGCGGTGCCGCTCGAGCTGGCCGAGCCCGAGACGGTCGGGCCGGCCTTCGAGGAGATCGCCTCGCGCCTCCATCGGATCGACATCCTGGTGGCGAGCGCGGCGGCCACCGCGTTCCGCCCCATGCTGGAGCAGAAGCCCCACAACCTGCGGCGCACCTTCGCGATCTCGCTCGAGAGCTTCGTCGCCGCAGTGCAGGCGTCGGTGCCGCGCATGCCGGGGTCTGGCCGCATCATCGCCATTTCCGGCATCGACAGCTTCCAGGCCATGGAGGGCCACGGCGCGCTGGGCGCGGCCAAGGCCGGTGTGGAAAGCCTGGTGCGCGCGCTCGCGCTCGAGCTGGGGCCGCGCGGCATCACCGTGAACGGCGTGAATCCGGGCTTCGTGGAGACGGAGTCGTCTCGCTACTACATCGAGCAGGGGCTAGGGCGCGTGTACGCGGAGGCGGCCGCCGAGCTGACGGCGGCCACGCCGGTGCGCCGGCTCGGCACCGTGGAGGACGTGGCGGGGCTGGTGGCGTATCTCGCCTCGGACGCCGCCTCGTTCCTCACCGGCCAGACCCTGGTCCTGGACGGCGGGCTCAGCATCGTCTCGCCCCTCAACCGGCTGACGGAGCGGTGATCGGGAGCGCCTTCTCCATGAAGACGCTGAGCGGGTCCGGCCCGTAGGCGCCGAACGCCGGAATCTCGCGGAAGCCGGCGGCGCGGAAGAGGCCGAGCGCCTCCGGCTGACGGATGCCCGTCTCCAGGCGGAGCAGCGGAAGACGCTCCCCCTGGGCCTCGGCTTCCAGCGCGCTCAGGAGCCAGCGGCCCAGCCCGAGCCCGCGCGCCCGCGGCGACACGTAGAGCCGCTTCACCTCACCCCAGCCGGCCGGATCCACGCGTAGCGCGATGCAGCCCAGGGTCTCGCCAACCCGCCGCGCCACGAAGAAGCGAACGTCCGGCTGGGCGAGGCTTTCGATGTCCAGGAGGTGATTGCTCTCGGCGGGGTAGAGCGAGCCCAGGTAGGTGTCGAGCTCCTCGACGAGGCGCACGATCTCCGGCTGGCGGGGGGACTCCTGGCCGATGCGGACGGTCACGTCGGGCCAGGCTACCGGGCGGTGAGGCCGCCGTCTACGGGGACGGCCTGGCCGGTGACGAAGGAGGCCGCGTCGGAGCAGAGCCAGACCACCGCCTCGGCGATCTCTTCCGGCCTTCCAATTCGGCCAATTGGCTCGATCCGGGTCACACGTTCCTCGAGCCCGGGATCGCGGGCCAGGAAGGGACTGGTCATGCCGGTGCGGATATATCCGGGGCAGACGGCGTTGATCCGGATGCCCTCGCGCGCGTACTCGAGCGCGGCGGTCTTGGTGAGGCCGATGACGCCGTGCTTGCTCACGGTGTAGGCGGCGTGCCGGGGGAAGCCCATCAGGCCGGCCACCGAGGCGGTGTTGACGATGGCGCCGCCGCCCTGGGCGAGCATGCGCGGGATCTCGGCCTTCATGCAGAGCCAGACGCCGGTGAGATTCACCGCGAGCACGCGGGCCCAGGTCTCGGCGCTGTACTCGGCGGTGCGGGCCTGCTCGCCGGGGACGCCGGCGTTGTTGAAGGCGTAGTCGAGCCGGCCCAGGCGCCGCACCGTCTCGTCGACCATGGCGGTCACGTCGGCCTCGCGCGAGACGTCGGCGCGCACGAAGCAGGCCTCGCCGCCCGCCGCCTTGATGAGGCGCACGGTCTCGTCGCCTCCCTCCGCCGCCACATCGGACACGGCCACGCGCGCGCCCTCGCGCGCGAAGGCCAGCGCGGCGGCGCGGCCGATGCCGGAGGCGGCGCCCGTGACCAGCGCGACGCGGCCGGGGAGCGCGGGCATCAGGCGCCCGCCCGGTACATCGCCTCGATGGCCTCGGCGTACTTGTCGCCCACGACCTTCCGCTTCACCTTGAGGGTGGGGGTGAGCTCGTCGGTGGCGGGGCTCCACTCGTCGGGCAGCACGGTGAAGCGCTTGACCTGCTCGACCCGCGAGAAGTCCGCATTGGCCGCGTCCACCTCCTGCTGCACTTCCGCCTGCAGGCGCGGATCGGCGATCAGCGCCGCCCAGTCCCGGGTCTCGACGGCGCTGCGCTTGGCCCACAGGCGCGCCGCGGGCTCGTCGAGTGTGAGCAGCGCGGTAAGATACGCCCGGCGGTCGCCCACCACCATGGCCTGACTGATGAGGGGCTGGCGCTTGAGGGCATTCTCGATGTTCGACGGCGTGATGTTCTTGCCGCCCGCGGTGATGATGATGTCCTTCTTCCGGTCCACCACCGTGATGAAGCCATCCGCGTCGAGGGCCCCGATGTCGCCCGAGTGGAGCCAGCCGTCGGCGTCCACCGTCTCGGCGGTGAGCGTGGGCTCCTTGTGATAACCGGCGAAGACGTTGCCGCCGCGCAGGAGGATCTCGCCGTCCTCCGCCAGCCGCACTTCCACGCCCGGATAGGCGAGCCCGACGCTGCCGATGCGCGTGTGGTCGGGCCGGTTCACGCTGGTGATGCCGCAGCCCTCGGTCTGGCCGTACACCTCCACGATGGGGAGGCCGATGGCGTGGAAGAAGCGCAGGATCTCGGGGGCGATGGGGGCGGCGCCGCTCGCGGTGATCCGCGCCTCGTCGAGGCCGAGCCGGCGCCGGAGATGGACGAACAGCGCGGCGTCGGCGCGCCTCCGCACCTCGGCGAGCGCGGGCGGCACCGGCTGGCCCGCCTGCTCGAGCTCGACGGCGCGTGTGGCGGCCGCGACGGCGGCCTGCGCGCCCTCGCGCTTCGCGGCGTCCGGCTCGGCGGCGAACCCCGCGGTGAGCGCGGCGTGCATCTTCTCCCAGACGCGCGGCACCGCGAAGAACAGATGCGGCCGCGCCGCGACAAGGGTCTCGCCCAGCTGCTCGATGGCCGGGCAGAAATAGACGCTGCGTGCGGCGCGAATGGCGCCCCAGAGGGAGATGCCGCGCTCGGCCACATGCGCCATGGGGAGATAGCCGATGGAGCGCCAGCCGGGCTCCGAAGGGACGAGGCGCTGCGCCGCTTCCTGGGTCCAGCAGACCTGCCCATGGGTCAGGACCGCGCCCTTGGGCGGGCCCGTGGTCCCGGAGGTGTAGATGTAGGTCGCGACCGACCCCGGCGAGACCGCGCGCCATCGGGCCTCGAGCGCGGCGGCGCCGGCTCGCCGCACGGCCGCGCCGCCCGCGAGCCACTCGCCCCAGCCCGCGACCCATCCGGCGGCGCGCGCGTCGCCGCGGAGGCGCTCCGCGCCCTCGAAGACGATGAGCCGTCGCACGCGCGGGATCTCCCCCCGGATCGCGAGGAGCTTCTCCGCCTGAGGGGCGCTCTCCGCGAACGCCAGCACCGCCTCCGCATGCGCCACGATGTAGGCGATCTGTCCCGGGGTCAGGCTCTGATAGAGCGTCACCGGGATGCCGCCGGCATGGGTGATGCCGAGGTCGGCGATGTTGTACTCCTCGCGCGTGCCCGACAGGAGGGCGACGGCCTGGCCGGGCTCGAGCCCGTCGGCCATGAGGGCCAGCGCCGCTGCCTCCACGCGGCGACCGTACTCGCGCCAGGAGAGGGACTGCCACGCGCCGTCCCGGCGCCTGTGGAGCGCGGGCGCGTCGCCCTGGGCGGCCACCTGGGCCTGGAAGAGCGTGCAGACGGTCTGCCCGGCCACCGCGCGCGCGATGTCCGCCGCCTCCGCCCGAGGCGCCGTCATACGCGGGTGGCGCGCCCGGCCCAGAAGGGCTCGCGGAGCACGCGCTTGATCAGCTTGCCCGCGGCGTCGCGGGGGAACTGGGCGTGGAAGGAGACCTCGCGCGGCGCCTTGTAGTCGGCGAGGTGCGCGCGCGCGAAGCGGATGAGCTCGTCGGGGGAGAGCCGCGCGCCCGTCCGGAGCTGTACCGCCGCGTGGACGCGCTCGCCCCACTCGTCGTCGGGGACGCCGAACACCGCCACGTCCTCGACGTCGGGATGGCGATGGAGGGCGTCCTCGATCTCGGCGGGGTAGATGTTCACGCCGCCCGAGATGATCATGTCGCGCTTGCGGTCGCAGATGTAGTAGAAGCCCTCGGCGTCCACGTAGGCGACGTCGCCCACGGAGAGCCAGTCGCCTCGCTGGGTCTCGCGGGTGGCGCCGGGGTTCTTGTAGTAGCCGTCGAAGACGCCGGCATAGCGGCGCACGTAGAGCTCGCCGGGCTCCCCGACGGGGACCGGTTGCCCCTGGTCGTCGAGGATGGCGAGCTCGATGCCAGGCGCGACGCGCCCGCACGACCCGGGCTTCCGCAGCACGTCCTCCGGCCGCAAGATCGTGTTCACGCTGAGCTCGGTGGAGCCGTAGAACTCGTAGAACACCGGGCCGAAGTACTGCATCGCCTGCTCCTTGACCCGCATGGGGCAGGGCGCGGCCGCCACCACGAGTACCTTCATCGACGACACGTCGTAGCGCGCGCGGACGTCAGCGGGCAGGTCCACAATGCGCTTCACCAGGGTGGGCGCCATGAACGTGCTCGTGCAGCGATGGGAGTGGATCAGGTGCAGCGCTTCCTCGGCGTCGAACTTCCGCATCACGACGACCTGCCCGCCGAAGAGGAGCGTGGTGCTGGCGAAGGAGCCGGGGGCCGAGTGATAGAGCGGGCCCGCGGCCAGGTGCACGTGAGGCTCGGCCAGATCCAGGGCCTTCAGGAAGCGCATGGTCACCTGCGGATCCACCGCGCCGCGAATGGCTCCCTTCGGCCGGCCGGTGGTGCCGCCGGTGTAGATCATGGAGCCGCCCAGTCCCAGCGCCGGATCCTCCGGCACCGTCTCGGGCGAGCCCCGGGCGACGAGATCCTCGAGGGCATGGGCCCAGGGGCGCCGCTCCGTGCCCAGGGTGATCCAGTGACGGACCTTGGCGGCGTCCCGGCGCACCGCATCCGCGATGCCGAGGAACGCGTCACCCACCAGGACCGCCGCGGCGTCCGCATTGTCGAGGATGTAGGTGACCTCCTCGGCGGTGAGGCGATGGTTCATGGGCGCCGCCACCGCGCCGGTGGACCGCACCGCGGCCGGCGCGATCATGCAGTCGAGGGAGTTCACCTCGTAGACGATGACGTTGTCGCCGCGGCCGATGCCGAAGCCGCGCAGCGCGGAGGCGAGGCGATTGCGGCGCTCGAGCAGCGCCGTCCAGGTCAGCCGCCGGTCGCCCTCGATGAGGGCGACCGCGTCGGGCTGCCTGGCCGCGTAGGTCGCGATAAAGTCCAACGCGCCTCGCCTACGCGCCGGCTTCCCTCAGGAAGTCGCCCACCAGCCGGTTGAAGATCTCCGGCCGCTCGAAGTACACCGAGTGGCCCGACTTGGGCACCCGCGCGAGCCGGCCGCGCGGCATGAGCTTGGCCAGGGCCTCGATGGCCGGAGTGGGCATGAGGACGTCTTCCTCGCCCGAGATGCAGAGCACGGGCATCGTGAGCGCGGCCAGCTCAGAGGCGGGCGTGTTGCGCATGGCGAAGAGCTTTTTGCGCGTGGCTTCCATGTCGAGGCCCACGCGCAGCCGTCCGATCGCCTGGTAGAGGTACTGATGCGCCGGCTGCTCGGCCTCCATCGTCGCGCCCGCGGCGGGAGAGATGTTGCGGCGCACCAGGTCCGCCTGCGCCGCCGCGTACTCGGGGGCCGCGAGCACGCGGTCGATGTCGGGATGGGTGACCGTGCCGACCGTGCAGGCCATCACGAGCGCCCGCACCCGCGAGGGCTCGCGCAGCGCGTAGCCGAGGCAGGTCCAGCCGCCCATGGACTGGGCGACCAGGCGCACGTCGGGCAGGCGCAGATGGTCGATCAGCGCCGCCAGGTCGTCCACGAAGCCGAAGGGCCCCACGGTGTCCGCGCCCGACTCGGACGGCGGGAAGCCGCGGTGGGCGAACGTGACGCAGGTGTAGCGCTCGCGGAAGTAGGGCACCTGCTGCCACCACGAGAGGTGATTGCCCCCGAGGCCGTGGGCGAAGACGAGCGCGGGGCCCTGGCCCTCGGTCTCGTAGTAGAGGCGGCAGTCGGGACGGTCGAGATGCGGCATGGCGACCCCCTAGGAAAGGAAGCGGCTCACCGCGCTCGCGAAGGCCTCGGGGCGCTCGTACGGCAGCATGTGGCCGGCATCGGGGAGAATCTCGACGGTGGCGCCCGGGCAGAGCTCGGCCCAGCGCCGCGCATAGACGGGCGGCATCAGGCGATCCTCGGCGCCCCAGAGGACGAGGGTGGGCGCGGCGAGGCGATAGAGGCGCTTGGACAGACGCCGGTTCGGGATCGGGAAGAGGATCTTGCCCGCCATCCCGAGGCGGCGCGCGTTGCCGATGTAGAACTCCTTGAGCGCCTCCATGTCGTTGAGATCGAGCCCGCCGGTGAGCATCGCGGCGCCCTTCGCGGGATCCGCGAAGAGGAGCCCTGGGATTTCGAAGGGGAGCGCGGCGAAGAGGTCGGGGATCGGGTGGTCGTCCAGCCAGAGTCCGGCCGCGCTGGCGAGCACGAGCCGGCCCACGTCGTGGGGGGCGAGGCACGCCATCTCCGCGGCGATCATGCCGCCCATCGAGTAACCGAGAAGATGCGGCTGGCGCAGTCCCAGGGCGTCCACCACGTCCCATCCGTGCAGCGCGAAGTCGAGCATGTCCTCGAGCAGCTCCTCGCCGGTGGAATCACCGTAGCCCGGCCACTCCGGCGCGAGCACGTGGTGGCGCTTCGCCAGCTCGTCGAGGAAGGGATTGTCGCGGAGGAGGCCCCCCGCGCCGTGGAAGAAGACCAGCGGCGCGCCACTGCCCGCCTCGAACACGCGGCAGCGAATGCCCCGCCGGGTCTCGATCGCCTGCGCTTTCATGGGCGCGGGGCGTCTGCGGGCCGCGTCCCGATCGCGGTGCCCGTGCCCACTGGCGGCAGGGCGGACGGGCGGAGGCGGCCCTCCATGGGCTTGATCCACCAGCGCTCGTCGTGCGACCACTCCGGCCAGAGATCGCGGAGCTTCGGCATCACGCGCTCGGCGAAGAGCTTGGTGGAGTGACGCGTCTTCCAGTCCGGCATGTTGCCGTTGTGGAAGAGGCAGAAGAGATGCCCGACGCGCAGGCCCTTGATGCACTCCTCGAGCTGCTGCCGCACCGTCTCCGGGCTGCCCGCGATGACGAAGCGCTCGTCCACGATCTGCTTCCAGGTGAGGTTCTGGAGGATCTTCTGCGCCTCCGCCCGCATCTGGGAGAGGGCGCCGTACTTGATGGTGTTGATGGTGCGGTAGCCCGGCGGGTCGGCGAAGGGCGGGAAGACGTGCAGGCACCGGTTGAAGAAGTAGAGGACGTGCTCCGCGTAGAGGTCCTCCGCTTCCTGGTCGGTGTCGGCCACGCAGATGATCTGGGCGAACGCCGCCCGGTACGGCGACTCGTCCTTCTTCCGCACGGCCACGCGGCTCCAGTAGCCGTCCATCAGCGATTTCGCCCGCAAGTAGCCGAAGAAAGAGAGGTAGGAATAGTTGTAGTCATGGTCCAGGCAGAAGTCCCAGGTCTCGATGGACCCGCCGCCGGGGATGTAGATGGGCGGGTGCGGGCGCTGGATGGGCTTGGGCCAGCAGTTCACGTAGCGCAGCTGGTTGTACTTGCCGTCGAAGGCGAAGGGCTCGTCCTCCGCCCAGGCCCGCATGATGAGCTGATGCGCCTCGCGGTACTTGTCGCGGGTGAGCGACGGGATCTGGCCGTAGCAGAAGTTCGTGTCCATCGAGGTGCCGACCGGGAAGCCGGCGACGAGGCGGCCGCCCGACATCACGTCCAGCATGGCGAATTCCTCGGCCACGCGGATGGGCGGGTTGTAGAGCGCGATCGAGTTGCCGATGACGCAGAGAGCGGCCTTCGACGTCCGGCGCGCCAGCCCGGCCGCGATGATGTTGGGCGACGGCATGAGCCCGTACCCGTTCTGGTGGTGCTCGTTGACGCCAATCCCGTCGAAGCCCAGCGATTCCGCGTACTCGAGCTGATCCATGTACTCGTGGTACACGTGATGGCCCCGCCGGGGATCGTAGAGCGTGCTGGGAATGTCGACCCACACCGAGCGGTTCTGCTCGCGGAAGTCGTCCGGCAGGTACGGCCACGGCATCAGATTGAACCAGGTGAATTTCATCGCGTTGCTCCGATACGGGTGTGCGCCGATTTCTTGATATTTTGATCTACGGTCGTCGCGAGCGACGACCTCGGTAAGGAGGCTACCGCATCCCTTGGAGTCGCGCTCGGCGAACTCGCGCCCGGGCGCCGAGCACGTCTAGCGGAGGCGGCCGCCGCCGGAGCCGCGGAGGCGCGGGTCGAGGAGGTCGCGAAGGGCGTCGCCCAGCATGTTGAACCCGAACACGGCAAGGGAGATCGCCGCGCCGGGCCAGATCGCCATCCAGGGCGCGGTGTACATGTAGGAACGGCCGGAGCCGGAGAGCATCGCGCCCCACGCCGGGTAGGGTGGCGGCACCCCGAAGCCCAGGAAGGAGAGCGCCGATTCGGCGAGGATGGCCGCGCCGAGGCCGATGGTGGCGAGAATGATGATGGTCGCGGCCACGTTGGGGAAGACGTAGCGCATCATGATGCGCAGATGGCCGGCTCCCACCGCGCGCGCGGCCTCGATGTACTGGTTCTGGATGACGCCGATGGTGGCGCCCCGGATGACGCGGGATCCCGCGGAGGCGCCCAGCACGCCGAGGGCGAGGATCACGTTCAAGAGACCCGGACCCAGCACCGCCATGATCGACAGGATGACCACGAGGAACGGGAACGATTGCCAGGCGTCCACCACGCGCTGCACGCAGATGTCGTACTTGCCCCCGAAGTAGCCGCTGGTGATCCCGATGACGGTGGCGAGGAAGTTGGCGAGGAGCACGGCGCCGAAGCCGACGCTCACCGACACCCGCGCCCCGTAGACGACCCGGCTGAAGATGTCGCGCCCGAGGTTGTCGGTGCCCATCCAGAACTGGCTGCCCGGCGCCTTCATGCGCGCGCCGCGGATGGTCTCGTCGTAGCTGTAGGGCGCGATCCAGTTGGCGAACACCGCCATCACGATCATGAGGAGGACGAGAAGGCCCCCGAAGGCGCCCAGCGGCTTCCGGCGGCAGAAGAGCCAGGCCAGGCGCAGGGGGTTCGGCCGCGCTGCCGGGGTGGCGATGGCGCGGGGCGCGTCGAGGGCGCCGACGTGATCGGCCATGGCTAGTACCGGATGCGGGGGTCGAGGATCGCGTACATGGCGTCCACGAGGAGGTTCATCATCACGACCACCGACACGATGATCAGGTTCACGCCCTGGATCACCGGGTAGTCACGCTGATTGATGGCGTCGAAGAGGAAGCGACCCATGCCGGGCAGGCCGAAGATCTGCTCGAAGATCACCGTGCCACCGAGGATCTGCGCGATCTGGATGCCCATGACGGTGACGACGGGGATGATGGCGTTCTTGAGGCTGTGCTTCACGACGACGATGCCCTCGCGGAGGCCCTTGGCCCACGCCGTGCGGACATAGTCCTGGCGCAGCACCTCGAGCAGCATGGCGCGGGTGAGGCGCATGATGGCGGCGGCGGAGGCGATGCCGAGGATGAAGGCGGGGAGCAGGAACTGCGAGAGGTGCGCCCACTTGTCCTTGGAGAACTCGGTGAACTGGATGGGCGGGCTCCATCCCCACCAGATCGCGGGGAGGAGGACGACGAGGGTGGCGATCCAGAACCCGGGCACGGAGAGGCCGAGGATGGCGAGGCTCCGCGCGACGTAGTCCGACAGCGTATCCTGCCGCACCGCGGCGAGCACGCCGATGGGCAGGGCGACCAGGATCGAGAAGAAGAGCGCGAGCAGCCCCAGCTCGAGGCTCACGGGGAGGCGGCGCAAGAGCTCCTCCACCACCGGGCGGCGGGTCCAGAGACTCTCACCGAGGTCCCCGCGGCCCACCTTGCCCAGCCACTCCCAGTACTGGATGTAGATGGGCCGGTCGAGCCCGAGCTTGGCGCGGAGCTCGTCCAGGTCCTTCCCGTAGGCTTTCTCCTCGAGCATCAGCTGCACCACGTCGCCGGGCAGCAGCCGGGGCAGCGTGAACACGATCAGCGACGCGATCAGCAGCGACGGAATGGCGACGAGGAGGCGGCGGAAGACGTACTTTTTCATGCGATCCAACGCCTGGTGGTGAGAGCGACCCCCGTTCGCTCCGCTCGCGAATGATGTGATCTGCGGTCGTCGCACGCGACGACCTCTGTAAGGTGGCTTCGCATCTTTGGAGTGGCGCCCCCTTATTTATCGAGCCAGGCGGCCATGAGGCGGCCGCCGTAGTCATGGCCGATGTTGGGGCCGAAGTTCTTCACATAGGGCATCCACGCCGCCACCGCGCTCACCGAGGCGCCGAACCCGTAGTACACCTGCTGCGAGGCGTAGCGCTGGATGTCGAACACGAGCTCGCGGCGCTTCTTCTCGTCGAAGGTCCGCCGCTGCTGCTTGATCATGTCGGTCAGCTTGGGGTCGTTCACGCCGGACGAGTTCAACGGCTCCCCGGGCAGCATCAGGGTGAAGTAGGAGTCGGGATCGGTGGTGCCGCCGCGAAGGGTGAGCATCATCTTGTCGAACTTCCCCAGTAGGCTGCTGGACACGAAGGCCCCGTACTCCTTGAGCTTCAAGTCCACGTCGATGCCGGCCGCCTTCCAGTTCTTGAGCGCGACCTGCACCGCGTCCATCCAGTCCGGGCCGTAGCCCGGCGTGGTCTCCAGCGGCACCTTGATGCCGTTGGGATGGCCGGCCTCGGCGAGGAGCCGCTTGGCGTCCTCGGCCGTGCTCTCGTAGAGCCGCCGCCCTTCGGACGGGAGCTGGTCGATGGGAATGGTCCAGTCGCGGAAGGCCGCGGGGATCAGGGGGTTGGGCGCGCCCTTGCCGAGCGACCAGGCATTGGTCTCGAGCATCTCCCGCCAGTTGTCCGACATGGCCACCGCGCGCCGGACGCGCACGTCCTTGAACGGGTCCTGGTCGAGCTTCATGGCGGTGAACCCCCCGAACACCACGATGTAGTCGCGGGTGCCGAGGTTCTTGACCCGCGCCTTGGCGATCTCGAGATCGCTGCGGCGGATCACCATCCCGTACTCGGGGCCGAAGTCGAACGCGCCCGACAGGAAGCCCGCGAAGGCCGCGGCGGGATCCTGGGACAGCGCGATGTCGACGTTGTCCACGTAGGGGAGGCCGGGGATGTAGTAGTTGGGGTTCCGGACGAAGCTGAGGCGCACGTTGGGCTCATAGCGCTGCAGCATCCAGGGGCCGCTGCCCACCACCGAGTCGGGCGACTTGAGATCGCCGAACTGGTCCACGCACTCCTTGGCGACGATCCAGGTGGACGTGGACGCGAGCCTGTCGAGGAACCAGGCATTGGCTTCTCGCAGGGTGAACTTCACCGTGTGCTTGTCCAGCGCCTCTACCTTGTCGACCATTTCGAGGACGAACCGGTTGGGATTGCCCTTGATGTTGAGGAAGCGATCGTAGGTGTATCGGACGTCCTCGGCGGTCAGCTCCCGCCCGTTGACCGGCGGCTTGGGGTGCCAGCGCACACCCTTGCGGAGCTTGAAGACATACACGGTGTCGCCCTGCCGCTCCCAGGACTCGGCGAGGTCGCCCTCGATGGGCTGGGTGCCCGGCACCACTGCTGACCCTGCCTTGACCTTCACGAGGCGGCTGTAGGCGAGGGAGAGCGGGATCATGGTCGCGAAGGCGATGGTCAGATGCGGGTCAAAGTGCACCGGCGCCACGTGGGAGCGAAGGCGGAACGTCCCGCCCCGCTTCGGCGTCTGCGCTTGGGCGGGCAGGGCAAGGCCACCTGCGGTCACCGCGGCGGCGGCGGCGCCAAGCTTCATGAGCTCTCTACGCGTGATAGTCATCATGCTGTGGGCCCTCGTTTCGCGGGTTATTTGTCGAGCCAGGCGGCCATGAGGCGGCCGCCGTAGTCATGACCGATGTTGGGCCCGAAGTTCTTCACGTAGGGTTCCCACGCCGCCACCGCGCCCACCGACGGACCGAAGAGGAGGTAGGCCTGCTGGGCGACGTAGCGCTGGATGTCGTAGATCAGTCCCTTGCGCTTGGCGACGTCGAACGTGCGCCGCTGGAGCTTGATCATGTCGGTGAGCTTGGGATCGTTGACCCCGGCCGCGTTCAGCGGCTGCCCGGGCAGGTAGTAGCGGCAGAGGTAGCTGTCCGGATCGGTCCACGCGCCGAAGAGCCCCGAGGCGACCTTCTCGAACTTCCCGAAGATGGTGCTGGAGATGTAGGCGCCGTACTCCTTCATCTTGAGCTCGGCGTCGATGCCGGCGGCCTTCCAGTTCTTGAGCTCGATCTGGACGCCATCGACGTAGTCCGGGCCGTAGCCGGGCGTGGTCTCGAGCGGGAACTTGATACCGCTGGGGAACCCGGCTTCGGCGAGAAGGCGCTTCGCGCCGGGCGTGTCCTGCTCGTAAAGCCGGCGGCCGTCGGCGGGAAGCTGGTCGATGGGCAGCGCCCAGTCCTTGAGCGCCGCGGGGACCGCGGTGTTGGGCAGGCCATGGCCGAGCGCCCACGCGCTCGTCTCGAGGATCTCCCGCCAGCTCGACGCCATGGCGAGCGCGCGGCGGACGCGGATGTCCTTGAACGGCTCCTGGTCGAGCTTGACCCACGTGATGCCGCCGAAGACGACGGTGTAGTCGCGGGTCTGGAGATTCGGCTTGCGCTGCTTGGCCACGTCCAGATCGCTTCGACGCACCACCATCCCGTACTCGGGCCCGAAGTCGTACTTGCCCGCGAGGAAAGCGGCGAAGCCGGAGGCGGGATCCGTGTCGATGGTGATCTCGACATTGTCCACGTAGGGGAGGCCGGAGGCGAAGTAGTTGGGGTTCCGCACGAACGTCAGACGGGCGCCCGGATCGTAGCGCTCGAGCATCCACGGCCCGGTGCCGACGACGGACTCCGGCTTCTTGAGGTCGCCGAGCTTTTCCACCGACTCCTTGGCCACGATCCAGGTGGATGTAGAGGCGAGGGCGTCCACGAACCACGCGAACGGCTCTTTGAGCGTGAACTTCACCGTGTACTTGTCCACCGCCTCGATCTTGTCGATGGCTTCCAGCGTGCCGCGGTTGGGATTCGTGGAAGCAAGGAAGCGCTCGTAGGTGAACTTGACGTCCTCGGCGGTGAGCTCGCGCCCATTTACCGGGGGCTTCGGATGGAACCGCACCCCCTTCTTGAGCTTGAACACGTACGCCGTGTCGCCCTGCCGCTCCCACGACTCCGCGAGATCGGCCTCGACCGGCTGGGTGCCCGGTAAGACCGACGACCCGGCCTTCACCTTCACCAGGCGGCTGTAGGCGTAGGACAGCGGGATCATCGTCGAGAAGGCCAGCGTGGCGTGCGGATCGAAGTGCACCGGCTGCACGTGCGACCGCAGCCGGAACGTGCCGCCCCGCTTCGGCGTCTGGGCCGCCGCGGGGCGTGTCAGGTCCAGGAGGTGGCCGCCGGCACCGACCGCGGCGGCGGCGGCGCCCAGCTTAAACAGCTCTCTACGGGCGATGATCATGCGATGCGCCCTCGCTTCGCTCGGGGGCTACTTGATCTACGGTCGTCGCACGCGACGACTTCTGTAAGGTCGCTTCGCGTTTTTGTAGGGTGGCTTGGCATTCTTATTATCGGTCGAGCCAGGCGGCGGTGAGCCGGCCGCCCTGATCGTAGCCGAGATTGGGCCCGAAGTTCTTGAGGGCGCCGTCCCAGACGAAGAGGTACACGGCCGAGGGCATCTGCACGTAGTACTGCTGCTTGGCGAGGTACTTCTGGATGTCGTAGATCACCTCGCGGCGCTTGGCGACGTCCACCGTGCGGCGCTGCCGCACCAGCATGTCCGCGACCACGGGATCGTTGATGATGCCGTGATTCTTGGTCTCGCCCGGATAGTACTGCCCGTAAAGGAAGTTGTCGGGGTCGAGGAACGGCGTCTGCGGCCCGAAGGCCATGGAGTCGTACTTCCCGAAGAAGGTGGTGGAAATGTACGCGCCGTATTCCTTCTGGTTGAGCTTGGCATCGATCCCCACGGCCTTGAGGTCCTTCAGGATGAGCTGCATCTGGTCAACGAGCACCGTCGAGCCGTAGGTGGTGAAGTCGAGCGTGGCCGCGAAGCCGTTGGGGTGTCCTGCCTCGGCGAGGAGCTTCCTGGCCGCGGCGGGATTGTGCTTGTACCACTGGCCGCCCTCCCCGAGCTGATCGAAGGGGATCGCCCAGTCCTTGAGCGCGGCAGGCACCGGCGGGTTGTAGGAGCCCACTCCCTCGAATGTCGAGTCGATGTAGGCTTGGCGATTGATCGCCATGGACATCGCGCGGCGCACCCGGATGTCATTGAAGGGCGCCTTGTCGGTACGCATGTAGATGTCGTTCATCACGTTGGACGCCGATTCCAGCACCTTGAGGCCGGGGCGGCGCTGCTTGAGCACGTCCTTGATCTGCACCCAGTCGACGCGATCGATGGTCCCCGGGTTCTGCCAGCCGAGGTCGTACTTGCCGCCGAGGAAGGCGGCCATGCGCGAGGCGTTGTCCTCGTCCACCACCGCCTCGACCCGGTCGATGTAGGGCAAGCC
>DASTYT010000113.1 GCA_035764725.1 Candidatus Methylomirabilota bacterium
TCATGATCTTGAAGGCCAGCGCGGAGAACGGCGCCTTGGGGTCGGCGTTACGGCTGTCCGGCTCGCCGGTCTCGGGGTTGACCCCCTTCACCGGCGGGATGTCGAGGGGCGACGGCAGGTAGTCGACGACGGCGTCGAGCATCGGCTGCACGCCCTTGTTCTTGAACGACGCGCCTGCGATGACCGGGAAGATCTTCATGTCGATGGTGCCGGCGCGCACGGCGGCGCGGATCTCCTCGGCCGTGATCTTCTCACCCCCGAGGTACTTCTCCATGAGGTGGTCGTCCACCTCGGCGAGGCCCTCGAGCATCTTGTCCCGGTACTCCTTCACCTGCTCCTTCATGTCGGCGGGGACGCCCTCGGTGGTGAACTTCTGGCCAAGGCTCTCGTCGTCCGTCCAGACGTAGGCGATCTCGTCGATGAGGTTGACGACGCCGCGGAAGCCGTCTTCGCGGCCGATGGGGAGCTGGATCGGCACCGCGTGGGCCCCGAGCCGCTCCTTCAGCATCGACAGGCAGCGGAAGTAGTCGGCGCCCACCCGGTCCATCTTGTTGACGTACACGATGCGCGGGACGTGGTACTTGTCGGCCTGCCGCCACACCGTCTCGGTCTGGGGCTCCACTCCTGATACGGCGTCCAGGATGGCGATCGCCCCGTCAAGAACACGGAGAGATCGCTCGACTTCCATGGTGAAATCCACGTGGCCGGGGGTGTCGATGATGTTGATACGGCAGTCCCGCCAGAAGCTGGTGGTCGCGGCGGACGTGATGGTGATACCGCGCTCCTGCTCCTGGACCATCCAGTCCATCGTGGCGGTGCCCTCGTGCACCTCGCCGATCTTGTAGGATCGGCCGGTGTAGTAGAGCACCCGCTCGGTGGTGGTGGTCTTCCCGGCATCGATGTGCGCCATGATGCCGATGTTCCGGGTCTTCTCCAGCGGGTACTGCGTTTCCACGGTACTCTCTCTTCCTTGTCCCGGTGCCGCGTCCGTCTAGACAGAAGCGAAGAGGGGGGTCGAGGTCTCGGCCCCCCTCCGCTTGTTCCGAACGCTACCAGCGGTAATGCGCGAACGCCTTGTTGGCCTCCGCCATCTTGTGAGTGTCCTCTCGCTTCTTGACCGCCGACCCGCGGTTGTTCGCCGCGTCCAGCAGCTCACCCGCGAGCTTCTCCGCCATGCTCTTCTCGGACCGCCGCCGCGCGGAGCCGATCAGCCACCGCATGGACAACGCCACCCGGCGCTCCGGCCGCACCTCGACCGGCACCTGATAGGTGGAGCCGCCGACCCGGCGGGACTTCACCTCGACGGCGGGTTTGCAGTTGTCCACCGCCGACTTGAACAGCTTGAGCGCGTCCTGCTTGGCCCGGTCCTCCATGGCGCCGAGGGCCGAGTACATGATGTGCTCGGCCGTGCTCTTCTTGCCGCCGTACATCATCATGTTGACGAACTTCGCCACGAGCCGGCTCCCGTACTTGGGATCCGGCAGGATCTCCCGATGTGTCGCGCCTGCCCGCCGCATCCTACCCTCCGCCGCCCTTCGGCTGCTTGGCGCCGTACTTCGACCGGCTCTGCTTCCGTCCCGCCACGCCCGCGGTGTCCAGCGAGCCGCGGATGATGTGATACCGGATGCCGGGGAGGTCCTTCACGCGGCCCCCGCGGATGAGCACGATCGAGTGCTCCTGCAGGTTGTGCCCGACTCCGGGGATGTACGAGGTCACTTCCAGCCCGTTGGTGAGCCGGACCCGCGCGACCTTGCGGAGGGCGGAGTTCGGCTTCTTGGGGGTGGTCGTGTAGACGCGGATGCAGACGCCTCGCTTCTGCGGACACGCCTCCATCGCGGGCGTCTTCGACTTCTTCCGCACCGCCTCGCGGCCCTTCCTTACCAGCTGATTGATCGTCGGCATGGCTCTCCGTTACCGGTTATAGCGCCAAAACCCTAACTTTATAACCGAGCAACCCGTCTCTGTCAAGGTTTACGCCACTTTCCACGTTCTCGGGCCCAGGGGGACTATCCCGCCTGAGCGACCTCGTCGGACTCCCCGTCCATCGGGGGCTCCTCCGCGGCCACCGCCACCTCCGCCACCGGCTCGTCGCCGCCCTGGCTCACCACCTCGGCCCGGGTGTAGTTGCTGAGCCCGGTCCCCGCCGGAATGAGGCGGCCGACGATGACGTTCTCCTTCAGCCCCCGCAGATCGTCGGTCTTGCCGCTGATGGCGGCCTCGGTGAGCACGCGGGTGGTCTCCTGGAACGACGCCGCCGAGATGAAGCTGTCGGTGGAGAGCGACGCCTTGGTGATGCCGAGGAGCACCGGCTTGGCGGTGGCCGGCGGCTTGCCCGCGGCCTGGGCCTTGTCGTTCTCCTCCTGGAACACGAACTTGTCGACCAGCTCGCCGACCACGAAGTCGGTGCCGCCGACCTCCTCGATCCGCACCCGCCGCAGCATCTGGCGGACGATGATCTCGATGTGCTTGTCGTTGATGGTGACGCCCTGGAGGCGGTACACCTCCTGAACCTCGTTCACGAGATAGCGCTGCAGCTCCCGGTCGCCCAGCACCGCGAGGTAGTCGTGCGGGTTTGGCGAGCCGTCCATGAGGGCCTCGCCCGCCTTGACCCGGTCGCCCTCGTGCACCGCGATGTGCTTGCCACGCGGGATGAGGTACTCCTTGGTCTCCCCGTCGTCCGCGCGGATGACGATCTTGCGCATGCCCTTCACGAAGCCGGCGAACTCGACGGCGCCGTCGATTTCCGTGATCACCGCCTGCTCCTTGGGCTTGCGGGCCTCGAAGAGCTCGGCGACGCGCGGCAGACCACCGGTGATGTCCTTGGTCTTGGTGGCCTCCCGCGGGATCTTGGCCATGATGTCACCCTGGAAGATCTCCTGCCCGTCGGCGACGAGCAGGTGGGCGCCCACCGGGAGCATGTAACGGCCGCGGGTCTCCCCCAGCGAATCCTGCGGCCCGCTGGCCTCCGCGCCGCTCCGGCTTTCCTTGACGGACACGCGCGGCTGGAGCTTGCCTTCCTGGTCCTCGATGATGACGCGCTGAGAGAGGCCGGTGACCTCGTCGATGACCTCGCGGATGGTCACGCCCTCCACGATGTCGCGCAGCGCGATGGTGCCGCTGAACTCGGTGGGGATCGGCGTGTTGAAATTGTCCCACTCCACGAGCTTCAGGCCGGGCTTGACCCTGGCCCCGTCCTTCATCTTGATGCGCGCGCCCGTGACCACGGGGTAGCGCTCCCGCTCGCGGCCGCGGTCGTCGGCCACGATGATCTCGCCGCTCCGGTTGAGGACGACGATGTCCCCGTCCCGGTTCACGACGGAGCGGATGTTGTGGTGGCGGACGATTCCCGCCGCCTTGGCGATGTGCTCGGAGGCCGCGGCCACCCCGCTCGCCGTTCCGCCGATGTGGAAGGTCCGCATGGTGAGCTGGGTGCCCGGCTCGCCGATGGACTGGGCGGCGATGATGCCCACCGCCTCCCCGAGCTCGGCCAGGCGTCCGGTGCCGAGGTTCCGCCCGTAGCACATGACGCAGATGCCGCGCTTGGTGTCGCAGGTCAGCGCGGAGCGGATGCGGACCCGCTCGAGGCCGGAGTCCTCGATCTTCTGGGCCAGCTCCTCGTTGATCTCGGTCGTCGACTGCACGATGATCTCGCCGGTGAGCGGGTCGCGCACGTCCTCCGCGCTGACCCGGCCGAGGATCCGGTCGCTGAGCGACTGGATGATGTTACCGCCCTCGAACAGCGGCGAGGCCTCAATGTACTTGACGGTGCCGCAGTCGTACTCCGACACGATGACGTCCTGGGACACGTCGACGAGCCGGCGGGTCAGATAGCCGGAGTCGGCGGTCTTCAGCGCGGTGTCGGCCAGGCCCTTCCGCGCGCCGTGGGTCGAGGTGAAGTACTCGAGCACGGTGAGGCCTTCGCGGAAGTTCGAGGTGATGGGCGTCTCGATGACCTCGCCGGACGGCTTGGCCATGAGGCCCCGCATGCCGGCGAGCTGCCGGATCTGCTGCTTGGAGCCCCGGGCGCCCGAGTCCGCCATCATGTAGATGGGGTTGAACTCGCCTTCCTCCGCGCGCGCCTCCATCTCCTTGAAGAGGTCCTCGGCGATCTGCTCGGTCACGTGCGCCCAGATGTCGATGACCTTGTTGTAGCGCTCGCCGTTGGTGATGACGCCGTCCTGGTACTGCTGCTCGACCTCGGCGACCTGGCGCCGGGCGTTCTCGATGATGCGGCCCTTGGACGAGGGCGCGAGCATGTCGCCGATGCCGATGCTGAGACCCGACATCGTCGCGTACCGGAACCCGATGTCCTTGAGGTCGTCGAGGAAGGCCACGGTGGCCTCCTGGCCGAGCCGGTTGTAGCACTGGCTCACCAGGTTCCCGATCTCCCGCTTCTTGAGCTCGCGGTTCTCGAACCGCAAAGGCGCCGGCACCACGTCGTTGAGGAGGGTGCGGCCGACCGTGGTCTCGATGATGCCGCCGTTCCACCGGAGGCGGATCCGGGCCTGGAGGTCCACGTCCTCGCTGTCGTAGGCGATGCGCACCTCTTCCGAGTCCGCGAAGAGGCGGCCCTCACCCTTGGCGCCGGGGCGCTCCTTGGTGAGGTAGTAGATGCCGAACACCATGTCCTGGGTGGGCACCGCCACCGGCGCCCCGTTGGAGGGCGACAGGATGTTGTTGGAGGACAGCATCAGCACCTGCGCCTCCATCTGCGCTTCCATGGAGAGCGGCACGTGCACCGCCATCTGGTCGCCGTCGAAGTCCGCGTTGAAGGCGGTGCAGACGAGCGGGTGGATCTCGATGGCCTTGCCCTCGACGAGGAGGGGCTCGAAGGCCTGGATGCCGAGCCGGTGCAGCGTGGGCGCCCGGTTGAGGAGGATCGGGTGCTCCTTGATGACCTCCTCGAGAATGTCCCACACCTCGGGGCGCTCCTTCTCCACGTACTTCTTGGCCGCCTTGATCGACGAGGCGAGCCCGCGCTCCTCGAGCTTGCGGAGGATGAACGGCTTGAACAGCTCCACCGCCATCTTCTTGGGCAGCCCGCACTGATGGAGCTTGAGGTACGGCCCCACCACGATCACCGAGCGGCCCGAGTAGTCCACGCGCTTGCCGAGCAGGTTCTGGCGGAACCGGCCCTGCTTGCCCTTGAGGGTGTCGGAGAGCGACTTCAGCGGCCGGTTGTTGGGGCCGGTGATGACGCGGCCGCGGCGGCCGTTGTCGAACAGCGCGTCCACCGCCTCCTGGAGCATCCGCTTCTCGTTGCGGATGATGATCTCCGGCGCCTTGAGCTCCATGAGCCGCTTGAGCCGGTTGTTCCGGTTGATGACGCGGCGGTAGAGGTCGTTGAGGTCGGAGGTGGCGAAGCGCCCGCCGTCCAGCGGCACCAGCGGCCGCAGCTCGGGCGGGATGACGGGCAGCACCTCGAGGATCATCCACTCCGGCTGGTTGCCGGACTTGAGGAAGGCTTCGATGACCTTGAGGCGCTTGACGATCTTCTTACGCTTCTGCGCCGAGGTCTCCACGCCCATCTGCGCCCGTAGCTCGCGGGCGAGGGTGTCGAGGTCCATCCCGCGCAGCATCTCGCGGATGGCCTCCGCGCCCATGCCGGCGGAGAAGGCGTCGTGGCCGTGCTCGTCCTGCAGCTTCCGCGCCCGGTCGACCGCGAGGAGGTCGCGCACCTTGAGCCCGGGCACCTTCCCCGGATCGATGACCACGTACTCCTCGAAGTAGAGGATCTTCTCCAGCTCGCGGAGCGACATGTCGAGGAGCTGGCCGATGCGCGAGGGCAGTCCCTTGAAGAACCACACGTGGGACACCGGCGAGGCGAGCTCGATATGCCCCATGCGCTCGCGGCGCACCCGCGCCCGGCGCACCTCCACGCCGCACTTGTCGCACACCACGCCCGCGAACTTCATCCGCTTGTACTTGCCGCACGCGCACTCGTAGTCCTTGGTGGGGCCGAAGATGCGGGCGCAGAAGAGGCCGTCCCGCTCGGGCTTGAACGTGCGGTAGTTGATGGTCTCGGGCTTCTTCACCTCACCGTGCGACCACTCGCGGATCTTCTGCGGCGACGCCAGCTTGATGCGGATGGCGCCGAACGTCATGGGCTTCGGATGCCGATCGAGGATTCCCCACAGATCCTTGGCGGGCTTGTCCTCACGCACCAGGCTGCCGAAAGGCCGGTCCGTCAGCATTCGTTGACTCTCCCTTAATTGGCCTGCGAAGGCTTCTTGGCGTCCTTGGGGATCAGCTCCACGTCGAGGGCCAGGCTCTGCAGCTCCTTCACGAGCACGTTGAACGACTCCGGCGTGCCCGGCTCGAGGAAGTTCTCGCCCTTGACGATGGCTTCATAGATCCGGTTGCGGCCCTCCACGTCGTCCGACTTCACCGTGAGCATCTCCTGCAGCGTGTGGGCTGCCCCGTAGGCTTCGAGCGCCCAGACTTCCATCTCGCCGAACCGCTGGCCGCCGAACTGCGCCTTACCGCCCAGCGGCTGCTGGGTGACCAGCGAGTACGGCCCGATGGAGCGGGCGTGCATCTTGTCGTCGACCAGGTGGGCCAGCTTGAGCATGTAGATCTGGCCCACCGTCACTTCCTGGTGGAATGGCTTGCCGGTGCGACCGTCGTTGAGGATGGTCTTGCCGGAGTTCGGCAGGCCCGCCTCCGCGAGGTGCCCCTTGATCTCGTCCTCGGTGGCCCCGTCGAACACCGGGCTCGCCACCCACATGCCGAGGGCCCGGGCGGCCCACCCGAGGTGGGTCTCCAGGATCTGCCCCACGTTCATCCGGGACGGCACGCCGAGGGGGTTCAGCACGATCTCGACCGGCGTCCCGTCGGGCAGGTACGGCATGTCCTCCTCGGGGAGCACGCGCGAGACCACGCCCTTGTTGCCGTGGCGGCCCGCCATCTTGTCGCCCACCGAGAGCTTGCGCTTCACGGCCACGTACACCTTGACCATCTTGATGACGCCGGGCGGCAGGTCGTCCCCGCGGCGCAGCCGGCCCACGCGCTCCTCGAGCATGCGCTCGAAGACCGCGATATCCTCGTCCGCCGCCTCTTCGATCCGCCGGATCGTCGCGGCGAGGCCTTCGTCCTCCTTGATGCGGATCTTCTTGAGCTCCGCCCAGGAGAAGTTGTCCAGCTCCGGGCGATCGATGCGGTCGCCCTTCTTGCCGAGCCGCTCCTTGTTGATGGGGTCGACGAGGTCGATCACCAGCGTCTTGCCCACCAGGAGATTCTTGAGCTTCTGGTCGCGCTCGAGCTCGACGGTGGAGACCTCCTCCTGGTAGTCCTTCTCCAGGCCGGCGATCTCCTCGTCCTCGATGGACTTCGCGCGATCGTCCTTGTCGATGCCCCGGCGCGAGAACACCTTGACGTCCACCACCGTGCCCTCGATGCCGGGCGGCACGGTGAGCGAGGTGTCGCGCACGTCGCCCGCCTTCTCGCCGAAGATCGCTCGGAGCAGCTTCTCTTCGGGAGTGAGCTGGGTCTCGCCCTTCGGGGTGATCTTGCCGACGAGGATGTCCCCCGCCTTGACCTTGGCCCCGATCCGCACGATGCCGGACTCGTCGAGGTCCTTCAGCGCCTCCTCGGAGACGTTGGGGATGTCCCGGGTGACCTCTTCCTTGCCCAGCTTGGTGTCGCGCGCCTGGACCTCGAACTCCTCGATGTGGATCGAGGTGTAGCGGTCGTCCTTGACCAGCCGCTCCGACACCAGGATCGCGTCCTCGAAGTTGTACCCGCCCCACGGCATGAAAGCGACGAGCACGTTGCGTCCCAGTGCCAGCTCGCCCTGCTCGGTGCCCGGCCCGTCCGCGATGACGTCGCCGGCCTGGATGCGGTCGCCCTTCCTCACGATGGGCTTCTGGTTGATGCACGTGTTCTGGTTCGAGCGCCGGTACTTGGTCAGCTTGTAGATGTCCAGCGGCAGATCGGCCACCGGGTCGGTCTTCTTCGACCGGCTCTCCACCCGGACCAGGATGCGGTTGGCGGAGACGTACTCCACCACGCCGGGCCGCTTGGCCACGATCACCGCGCCCGAGTCGCGGGCCACGATGTGCTCCATGCCCGTGCCCACCAGGGGCGCCTCCGGCTGCAGGAGGGGCACCGCCTGGCGCTGCATGTTCGAGCCCATGAGGGCCCGGTTGGCATCGTCGTTCTCGAGAAACGGCACCATCGCCGCCGCCACCGACACCAGCTGCTTGGGCGACACGTCGATGTAGTGGAGCTCCTCCGGGGGCACCATCCGGTAGTCGCCGCCCTTCCGGGCCGACACCCGCTCGCTCACGAAGCGGTTCTTGGCGTCGAGCTCCGCCGTCGCTTGTGCGATGACGTACTTCTCCTCCTCGTGGGCGGTGAGGTACTGCTCCTTCTCGTCCGTCACCACCCCGTTCATCACCCGCCGGTAGGGCGTCTCGATGAAGCCGAACTCGTTGATGCGGGCGTAGGTCGAGAGCGACGAGATCAGGCCGATGTTCGGGCCTTCCGGTGTCTCGATGGGACAGATGCGGCCGTAGTGCGTGGGATGGACGTCGCGGACCTCGAATCCCGCGCGCTCGCGGCTGAGACCTCGCGGACCGAGGGCGGACAGCCGCCGCTTGTGGGTGAGCTCGGCGAGCGGGTTCGTCTGGTCCATGAACTGCGACAGCTGCGAGGACCCGAAGAACTCCTTCACCACCGCCGAGACCGGCTTGGCATTGATGAGGTCGTGAGGCATGAGGTTGGCGATGTCCGAGATGGACATGCGCTCCTTCACCGCCCGCTCCATGCGGGTGAGACCCACCCGGAACTGGTTCTCCAGGAGCTCGCCGACCGAGCGCACCCGGCGGTTGCCGAGGTGGTCGATGTCGTCGGTGGGCTTGCTCCCCAGCTTCACCTGGAGGAGGTAGCGGACCACCGCGCGGATGTCGTCGGTGCGCAGGGTCTTGATATTGAGGTCGGCGTTCGTCTCCAGCTTCTTGTTGATCATGAAGCGGCCGACCCGCGCGAGGTCGTAGCGCCGCGGATCCATGAACATCCCGCGGAAGAGGGCCCGGGCGGAGTCCACCGTGGGCGGATCACCGGGACGGAGCCGCCGGTAGATCTCCACCAGGGCCTCGTCGGGATCCTTGGAGTGATCGCGGGCGAGCGTCTCGTAGATGGAGGCGTCCACCTTGCCCGGGGTCACCACCAGGAGCTTGAACGGCGCGATCTTCCGGGCGGCGATCTGGCTCAGCAGGGTCGAGGTCAGCTCGGCGTTGGCCTCCACCAGCACCTCGCCGGTCTCCGAGTCCACCACGCGGCTCGCCGTGCGGCGGCCCACCAGCGACTCCGCCCGCACCGGGATCCTGTCCACGCCCGACTCCTTGAGCAGCTCGATCGTCTTCGCGTTGAGCGTCTTGCCCGCCTGGACAAGGGCTTCCTTGGCCCGCGGGGGCTTGATGTCCTCCGCCGCCTTGATGCCCGCGTGGGCCTCCGCGCTCAACCGCACCCACGCCATGCGGTCCTCGAAGGAGAGCACCTCCTCGAGGTCGTAGAACATGGCCAGGATCTCCTCGTCGCTCAGGATGTCCTGGGGCTTGCGGCAGCCGCGCTCGAGGAACCAGAACGCGCGCAGGTACGCGGTGGCCGACATCTTCCGCCGGCGGTCCACCCGCACGTGGAGGAGGTCGTTGGCGTCGAACTCGAACTCCACCCAGGACCCGCGGTAGGGGATGACGCGGGCGGAGTGCAGGAGCTTGCCGGACGCGACGGTCTTGCCCTTGTCGTCGTCGAAGAACACGCCGGCGGAGCGCTGGAGCTGCGACACCACCACACGCTCGGTGCCGTTGATGATGAACGTGCCCTTCTCGGTCATCAGCGGCAGCTCGCCCAGGTATACCTCCTGGCCGCGCTGCTCCCGCATGGTGCGCGTCTTCGCCTCCTTGTCGTGGTCATAGACCACGAGGCGGAGCGTCACCTTGAGCGGGATGGCGAAGGTCATGCCACGGTCGTGGCACTCCTCCACCGTGTACTTGGGATCCCCGAAGTGGTAGCTATCGAACTCCAGCTCGGCGTTCCCGTTGTAGTCGGCGATCGGGAAGACGGACTTGAACACCGCCTGCAGCCCGACTTCCTCGCGGCGCTCGGGCGCCACGTCCTTCTGAAGGAACTGCTCGTACGACTGCCGCTGGATCTCGATGAGGTTCGGGATCTTGACGGTCGACGGAATCTTCCCGAAGTCCTTGCGGGACCGGCGCCCGCACTGGATCGTGCCTGCCATACTCCCTCCGCGCTATGAAGTGCGTAGCTCGAACGTCAATGAGCTCGTGCTTCCGTGCGGAGGTTTCACTTGACCTCGACGGTGGCCCCGACCTCCTCGAGCTTCTTCTTCATGTCGGCCGCCTCCGCCTTGGCAACCTTCTCCTTTACCGGCTTGGGAGCGCCGTCCACGAGGTCCTTGGCCTCCTTGAGCCCGAGCCCGGTCAGCTCGCGCACCACCTTGATGACCTGGATCTTCTTGTCGCCCGCCGCGTTCAGGACCACGTCGAACTCCGTCTTCTCCTCGGCTGCGGCCGCGCCAGGCGCCGCCGCGCCACCCGCCGCCGGGGCGGCCACCGCTACCGCCGCCGCCGACACGCCCCACTTCTCCTGCAAGAGCTTCGAGAGCTGGGCCGCCTCGAGCAGCGTGAGTCCGTCCAGCTTCTCGGCAATCTCTTCGATGTTCGTCGCCATGTGTCCTCGGCCTCCGTTGATGCTGCTGTTGATTGTTCTGATAGG
The DNA here is from genome assembly GCA_035764725.1 of Candidatus Methylomirabilota bacterium. Taxonomy (NCBI): domain Bacteria; phylum Methylomirabilota (SeqCode); species Candidatus Methylomirabilota bacterium. The sequence continues at coordinate 10,738 of DASTYT010000113.1, forward strand.
GAGCCGCGCTACTCCGCGGCGCCCTGCTTGCTCCTGGCTTCGAGCACGCGAACGAGCTCACCCTGCACCGCGGTGAGCAGCGTGACGATCTTCCCCATGGGGCCCTGCACTGCGCCCACGATCTGGGCGCGCAGGGCGTCCTTCGACGGCAGATCCGCGAGCGACTTGAGCGCCGCCGGCTCCAGGACCTTGCCCTCGACGATCCCCACCTTGATGGTGAGGGCGGGGTTGTTCCTCAGGAAGGCCTGCAGCGCCTTCGCCACCGGCACCGGATCCTTCTTGGTGTAGGCGACGCCGGTCGGCCCGGTGAGGTGCTTCCCCAGCCCGTCGAGCGGAGAGTCCTTGATCGCGATGCGCGCCAGCCGGTTCTTCACGACCTTGTACTCGGCGGCGGCGCCCTTGAGCTGCTTGCGCAGGTCGGAGAGCTGGCGCACGGTCAGGCCCCGGTACTCGGTGAGCACCGCGGTGTGCACCCCGTTGAACCGCTCCTTCAGCTCCTGGACGCTTTCCGTCTTCTCGGCGTTCGCCACGTTCCGCTCCTTATACCGGCTTCTTGAACAGCGTCGCCACACGCTGCACGTCGACCTTGATGCCCGGGCTCATCGTGGACGAGACCGTGATGGACCGGAGGTACTGGCCCTTGGCCGCGGCAGGCTTGGCGCGGACAATGGCCTCGAGCAGGGCGAGCGCGTTGGCGGAGATCTGCTCCTTCGAGAAGGAGCGCTTCCCAACCGGCACGTGCACGTTGCCGGCCTTGTCCACGCGGAACTCGACCTTGCCCGCCTTGGCCTCGCGCACCGCGCGCCCGATGTCGAAGGTCACGGTGCCGAGCTTCGGGTTCGGCATGAGCCCGCGTGGGCCCAGCACCTTGCCGAGCCGGCCCACCTGGCCCATGAGATCGGGGGTGGCGATGGTGGAGTCGAACTCGAGCCAGCCGCCCTGCACCCGCTCCACGAGATCCTCGGCGCCGACCACGTCCGCGCCCGCCTCGCGCGCCTCGCGCTCCTTCTCGCCCTTGGCGAACACCGCCACCCGCACCGACTTGCCGATGCCGTGCGGCAGCACCACCGCACCGCGCACCATCTGGTCGGCATGCTTGGGATCGACACCCAGGCGCAGCGACAGGTCCACCGTCTCGTCGAACTTGGCGCGCGGGAGCTTGCCGAGGACGTCCATGGCCTCCTCGACGCCCAGCTCCTTCACGCCGTCGTACAGCGCGCTCGCCGCCTTCTGGCGCTTCGTCAGTGCCGGCATGTCAAACCACCTCGATGCCCATGCTGCGGGCGGTGCCTTCGACGGTGCGCATGGCCGACTCGATGGAGTCGGTGTTGAGGTCCACCAGCTTGGTCTGGGCGATTTCCCGGACCTGCGCCTTGGTGACCTTGCCGATCTTGTCCTTGTGCGGAACCGCAGAGGCCTTCGCGATCCCCGCCGCCCGCTTCAGGAGCACCGCCGCCGGGGGCGTCTTCACGACGAACGTGAACGAGCGATCCTGGTATATCGTCACCACCACCGGGAGGATCAGCCCCTCCTGGCTGTTCGTCTGCGCGTTGAAGCCCTTGCAGAACTCCATGATGTTGACCCCGTGCTGACCGAGCGCGGGTCCCACCGGCGGCGAGGGGTTGGCCTTCCCCGCCGGGATCTGGAGCTTCACCATCGCCTGAACCTTCTTCGCCATGTCAGAGCCTTTCGACCTGGTAGTACTCGAGCTCCACGGGCGTCATGCGCCCGAAGATGGCCACCATGACCTTGAGCTTCCCGCGCTCCGGGTTGAGATCGTCGATGGAGCCCTGGAAGTTCACGAACGGCCCCTCGATGACACGCACCTTGTCGCCCTTCTGGAACGTCGACTTGAGCTTCGGCTTCTCCGCGCCCTCCTCCATCTGGCGGAGGATCCCGTCGACCTCGTCGGCGGGCAGGGGCACCGGCTTGGCCCCCGAGCCCACGAACCCCGTCACCTTCGGCGTCGAGCGCACGAGGTGCCAGGTGTCGTCGGTGAGCTCCATCTCCACGAGGAGGTAGCCGGGGAAGAACTTCTGCTCGATCTCGATCTTCTTGCTCTTCCGGATCTCCCGCACCTTCTCCGTCGGCACCACGACGCGACCGATCATCTCGGACAGGCCGAAGATCTTGGCGCGCGACTCGATCGCCTGCGCCACCTTGTTCTCGAATCCCGAGTAGGTGTGCACGACGAACCACTGCTTAGGCTTGGTCGTGGTCTCGGACTCACTCATTTCAGGATCTTCTCCACGATGCGCGAGAGCCCGATGTCCACGGCGCCCAGGAAGAAGGCCAGCACGAACACCACCACCACCACGACCACGGTGGAATTCGCCACGTCGGCGCGGCTCGGCCACGTGACCCGCCGGAACTCCGCCGCCACCTCGCGGAAAAATTGCTGAACCCGCCTCAGGAACTCCATGTCCTCTCTTCTCGTCTTCGCTCGCGCTTCAAAACTGGCAGGCGTGGAGGGATTCGAACCCCCATCCCCTGGATTTGGAGTCCAGTGCTCTAGCCGTTAGAGCTACACGCCTCCGAGTCGTTTCGCTCCCTACTTCGATTCCTTGTGCGCCACGTGCTTCCGGCACCACTTGCAAAACTTCTTGATCTCCATTCGGTCGGGATGCGTCCGCCGGTTCTTGGTCGTGGAATAGTTGCGCCGCTGACAGCTCGTGCAGGCGAGGGAGATGATGTCGCGCATGACCTACTCGACGATCTCCGCCACCACGCCCGCCCCCACCGTCCGGCCCCCCTCCCGAATCGCGAACCGCAGCTCCTTCTCCATCGCCACCGGCTGGATCAACTCGATCGCCAACGTCACGTTGTCCCCCGGCATCACCATCTCCACCCCCTGCGGCAGCGTGCACACCCCCGTCACGTCCGTCGTCCGGAAGTAGAACTGCGGCCGGTACCCGTTGAAGAACGGCGTGTGCCGCCCCCCCTCGTCCTTCCCCAGCACGTACACCTCCGCCTTGAACTTCTTATAGGGCTTGATGGACGCAGGCTTGGCCAGCACTTGCCCCCGCTCGACTTCATCCTTGTCGATGCCGCGGAGCAACGCGCCAATGTTATCGCCCGCCTGCCCCTCATCCAGGAGCTTCCGGAACATCTCCACCCCCGTCACCACCGACTTCTTCGTCTCCGCCTGCATCCCCACGATCTCCACCTCTTCCCCCACCTTCACCACCCCACGCTCCACCCGCCCCGTCACCACCGTCCCCCGCCCCGTGATCGTGAAGATGTCCTCGATCGGCATCAAAAACGGTTTGTCCACCGGCCGCGGCGGCGTCGGTATATAGCTGTCCACCGCCTCCATCAGCTCCCAAATGCACTTGGCCGCCGTCGCGTCCTCCGGCTTCTCCATCGCCCCCAGCGCCGACCCCCGGATCACCGGGATCTCGTCCCCCGGAAACTGGTACTTCTTCAGCAGCTCCCGCACCTCCAGCTCCACCAGGTCCAAAATCTCCGGATCGTCCACCATGTCCACCTTGTTCATGAACACCACCAGGCTCGGCACGTTCACCTGCCGCGCCAGCAGCACGTGCTCCCGCGTCTGCGGCATCGGCCCGTCGTTCGCCGCCACCACGAGGATCGCCCCATCCATCTGCGCCGCCCCCGTGATCATGTTCTTGATGTAGTCCGCGTGCCCCGGACAATCGATGTGCGCGTAGTGCCGCTTCGCCGTCTCGTACTCCACGTGCGACACCGCAATCGTGATCCCCCGCTCCCGCTCTTCCGGCGCATTGTCGATCGTCCCGTAGTCCCGCACCGCCACCCCACTGAACTTCGTGTGCAGCACCTTCGTGATCGCCGCCGTCAACGTCGTCTTCCCATGATCAATGTGCCCAATCGTCCCCACGTTCACGTGCGGCTTCGACCGATCAAACTTCGCCTTGGCCAT
>DASTYT010000114.1 GCA_035764725.1 Candidatus Methylomirabilota bacterium
TGGAGTGCACCCCGTTCTTCTGCTCACCGCGAGGAGCTTAGGGTGAGCTGCTCGGCCCGGTAGTCGGCCGGGCTGCGCATCCCGAGCGCCGAGTGGGGCGCCCGGGTGTTGTAGTCCTCAAACCAGGTGTTGAGCTGCGCCAGCACCGACTCCGCGTCGCGCAGCTCCGCGCCGTCCACGTAATCTCGTTTGAATGTCTTCACGAAAGCCTCGGCCAGGCCGTTACTCTGCGGGCTGTACGCCGGTGTGGTGATCGGCGCCAGGCCCAGCTCGTGCGCGTAGAGCCCCGTGGCCGTCGCTGTGTATTGCGGACCGTTGTCACTGAGCCATTGAATTGCGTGTGGCGCCTTGAGGGTCGCTTCTCCGAAGCGCGCCCAGAGGGCGCGATCCATGAGCGTGCGGATGTCGCCCCCCGTCAGCGGCCGCGGCGACGCGACGTAGGCCAGCATCTCGCGATCGTGGCAGTCGATGGCGAAGGCCACCGAGATCACCTCGCCGCTCCAGCAGGGCAGCAAGAAGACGTCGGAGCACCAGCGTTGGTTGGACGCCGGCTGCTGGATCCGGCCCAGGTGCGGCCGCCCGTGCCGGCGATGGACGCGCGGGGCAAGCATCAACCCGTGCCGCTGCATCACCCGTCGAATGCGTTTGCGATTGTAGCCGGCCCGGACGGTCCGGTTCACCATCGCCCACACGCGGCGGTAGCCATAGGTGGCGCGGCTGTTGGTCACCGCGTGGATCTGCTGCAGCACGGTTGCGTCGTCGAGGCGCTGATCGCGGCCGCCAGGGCGCGCCCGGGCCACGTAGTACGCGCTGCGCCGGGCCAGGCCGAGGACGGAGCACATCGCGGTCATCGAATAGGGCGTCACCGCGCGGACTCTCTGCGCAACGACGGCGTGTTTTTTACGACTTCCTGGGCCGCGCGCAGGATCTCGACCTCCATGGTCTTGCGGCCCAGCGCGCGCTCGAGCTCCCGGATCTTGGCGTAGGCCTCCCGCAAGTGGCTGGCCGGGACCACGTCCTCGCTGGCTTGCACCGCCGTCGTCGCCCCGGCCTCGGCGAACCGCTTCCAGTTGCGGATCACACTTGGGGAGATGTCCAGCTCACGGCTGAGCTCGGCGAGCGTCTTCTCGCCGGTCAGGATCCGTTGGACCGTCGTCCGCTTGAACTCCGTGCTGAAGACGCGTCGGCCGTCTGCCTTCCGCCGGTGTTCGCCCATGGGGCCTCCTGTCGCATCTTACGTCCCCACGGTGAGCAGTCCAAACGGGGTGCACTCCATGCCTGTCTCAACACGCATGAGGGACGAGACGGACGCCGCTCTGTCGACGCTCGCGCGCGAGCGGCCTGACGTGGTGCTCGTGCACGCATCGTATAGCGCCTCACCGGAGCTGTCACGGATCCGTTGATATCATTGTGGCCCCAGGCGTACTCCATGCCCTGGCCGCCAAGCAAGCGACTAGGACGATCCCCATTTTCTTCGCTGCTGCGAGCGATCCGGTTGAGGTCGGGCTCGTCACCAGCCTTGCGCGGCCGGGTGGCAATATCACGGGGTTGTCCATGCTCCTCCCGGAGCTCGTCGCCAAGCGTCTGGAACTGCTCACGCAGGCCGTTCAAGGGGTCAGTCGGGTCGCTGTCCTCTGGCAGCCGAGCGCACCGACCGCGGCGATCAGGCCGAGGGCGATCGTGAACGCCTTGAAGAGCGAAGTGATGGTCTGGTTGCGGCTCAGCCGGCTCCAGACCGTGGCGAGCGGGAAATCGAGCGTCGCCCTAGCGGAAGCCCATCTAGACCGTGCTAAACTTGTACTTCGGGTGCGAATGGAGATCCTGAGCGCCATGTGTCGCGGCGCTGATCCCAACGCTCAGTTCTGGGCTGTTTCGCGAGGGTGAACCCGTGACAGACCCCGAGGCCAACCTGCTCGACCAGGTGCTGGCCGTCAAGAGCCTGATCGACGCGGAGGAAGCGCGGAACCGGTCACGGCTGGAGGCGGCGCTGCCGAAGCATCAGCTGAGCGCCCGAAACCTCGCGCACTACCTCGGCCTGCGCCGTCGAGACATCCGCCGCCTTCAATTGGGACTCGCGGCGGCCGGACTCTCGTCACTGGGCCGTTCGGAAGGTCATGTGCGCGACACGGTGCTCCGCGTCTGCGCGTGGCTCAGCGGTGAGAAAGAGCTCGTGCCAGATCCACTCGATCGATCCCGAGCCGAGAGGCTCCTGCACGAGAACACCTACGCGCTGCTCGGCCCGCGGCCCGCCGAGCGCCATGTATTCATCATGGTGACCGCCCCGGACGCCGAGCAGGTCACCCCCACGTGGGCCACCGAAGTGATTCGAGCGGGGGCCGACGTGTTGCGCATCAACGGGGCCCACGAGTCGCCGACCGAGTGGGCGACCATCGCCGCCACGTTCAAGGCGTGCGCCGCGGCACAGGGCAAACGGGGGTGCATCTTTGTTGATCTTCCGGGACCGAAGCTGCGCACCGAAATCCGCACGCTCGAGGATGTCGTCCTCCATCTGCCCCGCCGCAAGGACCATGAGGGGCGGACGGTCGCTCCCACCGAGGTCCGGCTCGTGGATGAGTATCACGACGGGCCCGAGGTGCCGGTGCCAGCCGGATGGCTCGCCGCGCTCAAGGCAGGAGACACGATCACGTTCACCGATGCCGCGGGGCGACCGCGCGAACTCACGGTACGAGGCGGATGGGGCGACGTCGTGCGCGCCGAGTGCGATCGCTCGCTTTACCTGCGCTCGGGCTTGCCGCTAGAATGGCGACGTGGTGATTCGGTGCAGGGCACTGGCGAGATCGGGATGTTGCCCCGTCAGCCCAGGGCCCTTGAGCTCTCCCCGGGGGACACGTTTCTGCTCAATGCCAGCGGGGAAAGCCCTGATCCGTCCGACAACGTCCTCGCGTTCCCGGAGCCCGCACTACTCGAGCAGGTGGAGCCCGGGGAGCGGGTGATCCTGGACGACGGAAAGATCGTTGCCGTCGTCCACTCGCGCCGCCCCGATGGCCTCGTGTGCACTGTGCAGCGCACGGTGAAGTCACCGACACGATTGCGCTCAGGGAAGGGCGTCGCGTTCCCCGACAGCACGTTGTCCCTAAGGACGGTCGGCGTCAGCCCACAGGATGAGGCGGCCCTCACCTTCGCGCTGGAGCAGGCGGATGGGGTCGGGGTGTCCTTCGTGAATGCCCCGCGCGACGTGGCGGTGATCGGGGAGCGCATCAACACGGCCGGCAAGTCCAACTTCGGCATGATCTTGAAGCTGGAGACGCGGGGCGTCCTGCGCAATCTGCCCGGCATCCTCTTCGAAGCCCTGAAGTACCATCCGGTCGGTCTCATGATTGCTCGAGGAGATCTCGCCGTGGAGCTCAGTTTCGAGCGGCTTGCCGAAATCCAAGAGGAGCTGCTGTGCTTTGGTGAGGCGTGTCATCTGCCGGTGATCTGGGCGACCCAAGTTCTCGATTCCGCCGCGCAGACCGGCGTGCCGACCCGGGCGGAAGTCACCGACGCGGCGATGGCGATGCGTGCGGAATGCGTGATGCTGGGTAAAGGGCCGCACATCGCCAGTGCCACCCGCATGCTCGCGGACATCATCCAGAAGATGGAAGCGCACCAGTTCAAGCGGCGCTCAATGATGCGGCCGCTCGCCGTGGCCTTACGTCATGCGATGTGATCGCGAAACTGGCACGGGTCGGGCGCCATGCTCGGTCACGTTAGCTAAGAGAAGCCGTACGGGTTCTCCTGTTCACCGATGGGCAAGCCGGTGCTTGCCAGGCGACGACGTGGCTCGCGCGGTTCGCGCCGGACGAGCCATCGTCGGCCCTCCGCATTGTTTCTGTCGCCCACTCTCCGCCGCTCCCAACGACGGTCTCAGCCGCAGTGAGGACACTGCGGACGCTCGCGCTCGAGCAATCACGCGCCGGCTGTGAGGCGGCGCGGGCGAGCCTGCCGAGAGCGGTCAGCGGCGTCCTGCTTTTCCCTTTCCTCGAGCGCTCTAGGGAGAGGGCGGTGCGGTGGAGCCTTGTTAGGCGATGCGGATTACGCCCTGGAACTCCACCGTGCTAGCCCCTGCGAATCCCGCCGGGGTCACCAGGGCTCTAGCAGCCCGGACCGTCCCACGAACGGGCTGCAAC